>JASHXZ010000318.1 GCA_030043285.1 Xanthobacteraceae bacterium
CAAACGGATAAGCGCTGCGAGCGGCAAGCCGGCCACTACCGCCTCGACCGCGCTGCTCGAGGCGTTGCGTGTGCTTTCGGTCAAGCAAATCGCACTCGGCGCGCCGTGGAGCGCATCGGTCAACCAGAGCGTCGCCGCGTTTCTTGAGGCGAACGGCGTCGAAGTCCTGGCGCAGGAGGCGCTGGGGCTCGTCCGCAATCTCGAGATCGGGCTGCTCGATCCGCAGACCGCCTTCGACGTCGGGCGACGCGTGGACAGGCCGGCAGCCGACGCGGTCATGTTGGCTTGCGGCAATTGGAGCACGTTTCGCATCATCGATCGGCTGGAGCACGAGCTGGGCAAACCCGTCCTGACGACGAACCAGGTCAGCCTGTGGCATGCGCTGAAGATGATAGGCGCGAGACCCCTCGACGGCCCTGGTGTTTTGCTACGCCAGCACCTCTGAGATGGAGCCGCGCGATAGACTGCTCGCGCAGGGTCCGCGTCCTAAAACCCGATCATGTCGAGCTTGGTCAGCGTCACCTGATCGCTGATGCGCGCGGCCGTCGACAGGTGCCAGGCCGTATAAAGCTCGGGGAACAGATCGTCGGCCGACATGGCGTCGACCGGCACCACGACCTTAAAGCCGCGCAGCGCCGCTTCGCCGCCGGTGTGCAGCACCGAAGTCTGCGCCTGCGTGCCCATTGCCACTACGGTCTTGATGCCTTTGTCGTGCAGCGTCTTTTCCAGATCGCTGTTGATGAACTTGTCCGGGCCGAGCGGCGGAAGCACTTGTTCGCCGGCGGCCGGCGTCAGCTCCTTCAAAATATCGCCCGGGACCGACTTCGGCACCGCCACGCTGTAGATGATCAGTGCGCCCTTGCCGCGCGCTTCCTCGACGAACTTCTTCACCTTCGGCACCGAGGCGGCGCAGCGCGGGCGGCGCGCCGGCGTGCAGGTCTGCACGGTAAAATCCATGACCAGCAGCGCCGTCGTCTTGGCATCGAGCGTGACCGGCTTGAGCTGCGGCGGCGCCGGAAGCTTGGCCTTGTACCAGTCGTCAATGATCGTCGAATCGGCACGCGCCGGAATCGGCGCAACGCCCACGAGCACTGCTGCTGCCGCAACGATTGCAGCAAGCCAAATTGATTTGCGACGCAACGGTCCCTCCCGCTGATTTTGCCGGCAAGCTTACGTCGCTCTCGCGTTACGGAAAAGCTGCTTCTTCCGCGTTCGACTCATCGCTCCGGCTCGTGCGACGCCGGCGCCGCTCGCACCGTCGTGCGCAGCGGCCGCTCCTCCATGAGGACGAGCGCGGCAATGCCGAGCAGCAGAAATCCGGCAGCAACGGCGAAAATAATGCTGAACACGTGAGCCAGCACCTCGGCGGTCGCGTTCTGCGCCACGGTCACCATTGCGGTCGCGGCGCCGCGCGCCGGCGCGGCGCCAAGATGCGCCAGCATGATGGCCCCCATCACCGCGACCACGAACGCACTGGCGAGCGCACGGAAGAAATTCATCGCCCCCATGGCGACGCCGATCTGATGATGCGACACCGCGTTTTGGATCGAGACGGTGACGACCGGATAGGAGCTGCCGGTGCCCATGCCGACCAGGCACATGACGGTCGCGACCGCCCAGACCGGCATCAGCGGATCGACGACGAGCCAGAGCACCGCAGCCGTCGCCAAGCTGAGCAACAGGATCGGCACCCATTTGTAGCGATCGAGGTAGAGCATGGCGCGGCCGGAGAGAAACGAGCCGGGCGTCGTCATCATCACGATCGGGATCAGCGCCAGCCCGGAATCGCTGGCGGAGAGACCGTGCACCAGCTCGTAATACAGCGGCACGAAGATCGTAAGCCCGATGTTGACGCCCTGCGTGCACGCCGTGGCGACGGTGCCGACGCGCATCACCGGATTGTTGAGCACCGCGACCGGCAAAAACGGCTCGGCGACATGCAGCACCCACCAGATAAAGGCGGCAGTGAGCACGGCCGCGGCGACCACAAGCGTGATGATCTGCTGCGACAGCCACGGAAAGCGCGTGCCGCCCCAGGTCAGCGCCAACAACAGCGCCAACGCCGAAAGCATCATCAATCCGGCTCCCGTAAGATCGATCTTATGCGAGCGCTCGTGCTGCGGCAGGCGTTTGAGCTGGCGCTGCGACAGCAAGGCGGCGACGATGCCGAGCGGCACGTTGAGCCAGAAGATCAAAGACCAGTGCAGATGATCGGCAATGACGCCGCCAAGGACCGGACCGCCGGCGCCGGCGATCACCCACACCGAGCCGGTATAGGCCTGGTAATGACCGCGCTCGCGCGGCGGCACCGCGTCGGCGATGATCGACTGTGTCAGTGGCACGATACCGCCGCCACCGAGCCCTTGCAGGCCGCGCGCCACGATCAACATCAGCATATTGGGCGCAACCGCGCTCGACGCCGAGCCCGCCATGAACACGCCGAGCGCCACCAGCATCATGCCGCGGCGGCCGTAAATGTCGCTGAGCTTGCCGTAGAGCGGCGCGACCAGAGTCGACGTCAACAAATAGGCGATGACGACCCAGGATAGATTCTCAAAGTCGTCCAAGGCGCGGCCAATGGTCGGCAGTGCCGTCGCCACCACGGTCTGATTGAGCGCGCCGAGAAACATCGCCAGCGACAAGCCGCCGATGATGCCGACCACCTCGCGCCGGCCGAGCTTGACCTCATTCGCTGCAGGCGGGGCGTCCCGCTTGGTCCGCGCATCCACGCCCTGCGTTTGCGGTTGAAGCCCGACGCCGCGCTCTGAGGATGCTGTGGCCGACACTCCCGCACCCCATGCGGTTTAGCCCAGCTTTGCGCCGGGCGTTGCGCGACGCAAGCCGGCGGGCGCGGGGCAGACATGCTAGTCCGCGGCGGTTTCGACCGCGCGCATCGGGCCGTGCAGCGGCCGTTCCTCGACCGCCAGCAAGCAAAAGAACGAAATACCGAGGCAGATGGCGGCGGCGATAAACACCCAATGAAACGCCGGCCCCAAGTCGGCTTGCCCGGAGGCGAGCTTGTCGATCGTCATCACCGAGCCTTGGGCAGCGGCGCCGCCCAGCACGATAGCGCCGAACACCGCCACCACGATGGCGCCACCCAGCGTGCGGAAAAAATTGAGCGTGCCGGTCGCGGTTCCGAGCTGATGCGGCTTTACCGTGTTCTGCATCACGATGGTGCTCACCGGGTACATCGGCCCCAGTCCGCAGCCGATCACGAAGAGGACGCCGACCACTTCGGCGAACGTGTGCTTTGCCGGATCGACCGCCAGCACGCCGAGCATGGCCACCGCGACCACCAGCCCGCCGAGCGGCACGCGCATATAGTGCCTGATGCGCACGATGAACCTGGTCGAGACCAGCGAGCCGAGCGTAGCGCCGCCCATGTAGGCGATCAGCGCCAGCCCGGAGAGGCTTGCGGAGACGCCGAGCACGGTCTGGCAGTACAGCGGCATGTAGATGGTGACGCCGATCACCGTACCGATCGAGAAGAACGCCGCGATCGTCATGGTGCTGGTGACGCGGCCGTGCAGGATTGCGAGCGGGATGAACGGCTCGCGCGCGGTGAGGAGCCGCAGCGCAAACAGCGCCCAAAGCACTGCGGATGCCGCAAGCAATCCAACCATGCGCCACGAGGTCCATGAATAATGCGTGCCGCCCAGACTGAGCGCCATCATCAACGTCACCGCGGCTCCGACCATCAGCGCGGCACCGATCACGTCGAGCCGGTGCGGCCGGTCGTTGCGCGGCAAGTGGCGCAGCGCCCGCTCGGTCATGACCAGCGCTACGCCGCCAAGCGGCACGTTGATCCAGAAAATGAGCGACCAGTGCAGATGGTCCGTTATTAGGCCGCCGAGCACCGGGCCCAAAATGCTGGCGCTCATGAACATGATCGAGGTGCGGCCCTGCACCACCGGTCGTTCGCGCGGCGACAACAGGTCGGCGATGATAGTCTGGGCTATCGGCAACAGGCCGCCGCCGCCGATGCCCTGCAGCCCGCGCGAGAAAACCAGCACCCAAAGGCTCGGCGCCAGCGCGCAGGCGATCGAGCCGAGAATGAAAATGCCGATGGCAAGCAGGAGGACGGCGCGCCGGCCGTAGATGTCCGATAGTTTGCCGAACAGCGGCGTGGTCGCCGTCAACGCCAGCAGGTAGGCGGTGATCACCCAGGACAGGTCATCGACATTGCCCAAGCTCTTGCCGATGGCCGGCAGCGCCGGCGCGACGATGGTCTGCTCCAGCGCCGACAGAAACATCGCCAGCATGATCCCCGCGACGATGGCGCGGACGGTCGCGTGATCGAGCGGCGCCGCAGGCCCGGGCTGCGCCGGCTCAGAGACTTCGGCCGGTTCCAGCCGGCTAAGCTGGGCGCGCGCAGGGCGCGTCGATCCGCGCGTCGAATCGGTGGCGATGCCGGCAGCATGCCTGAGGGGCGCGTCGCTGGTCATTTCTGGCAGACAACATCCAAGGGCTAGGGCGGGCAATAGCTTTTTGCGCGCAATGCCTCCACTTGGCCGGCGCGACGCGGCAATGCAACAGCCTCGAGTGCAAGGCTGGCCGCCATTTGTGAAGGGGCACGACCAGCATCCGACGAGTCGCACGCTGCAAGCGTCGAACAAGGCGATATTCGGCGTTGCGCGCAACGGCTCTTTAAACATACCTGCGCGAATTCGGCTGATCTCGAAACTGCGCGCATTCCAAGCGGCATTGTTGCAGCGAAGTATTGGGTTCGCGGCGGCACATTGCGCGCAGCCGTGCCGCAATCGCTGATTCGTTTCGCTTGCTTGGACTTTGCCCGTCGGAAGCCGCCTGCCTGCGCGGCTAGGAGATCACGGCTTCGCGCCCCGCGCCCGTTTGGGCAGCCGTAACGGCCAGCTCACGATATGATCCTCCAGCATCTCGTCAGGCACGTGCGTTTCGCTGGCGCCGACGCGGCCGCGCACCGAAACCCCGGCCGTGTGTACGGTTTCGGGATCGCCCGATACCAAATGATGCCACCAATAAAGGTCCTTGCCCTCCGAGAGCAGAACGTAAGCGCAGGACGGCGGCAGCCAAGTGATGGTCTTCAGGCTCTCAGGCGTCAGCCGCACGCAGTCGTCGACCTCCGCCAGACGGTGGCCGTAATCGCGGCAACGGCAGGTTTCCCCGTCCAACAGCCGGCAGCCGACATCGGTGTAGAAGGTGCGATCGGTGCCCTCCTCTTCGAGCTTGTTCAGGCAGCACTTGCCGCAACCGTCGCAGAGGCTTTCCCACTCGGAATCCGTCATTTCTTCCAATGACTTGCGCCGCCAGAACGGAACGTCTTCGGCGTCATCGCGTTGTTTTGCCATCTTGTTCCAAGCCAAAGGCGGGTTGTGTGCGCTCAGGTGCGGCAGAACGGCCGTGAGGCCAACGAGTCTTAAGCCAAATTTGCCCCCAATTTCCATTCACCATATTGCGCACAGATATTGGCCGGCGGCGCGTAGGGGCGTAAATCCTGGTCGCCGCAGCTCTTGTCGGCTAAAAGGCCGACCCGAGCGCAGCGGCCCTACCCGGAGCGTGCAATCGTGAGCGACATGTTTCCCGATCCGGGCGACAACTGGCGGCCGAAACTGCGGCGCCT
>JASHXZ010000319.1 GCA_030043285.1 Xanthobacteraceae bacterium
AAAGAGCGATGCGATGATTGATCGAGACCCGATTGTGAGCGAAGACGAGCTCCACGCTTATGTGGACGGCGAACTGCCGGCCGAGCGGCGCGGCGCAGTCGAGGCGTGGCTTGCGGCGCACTCGGACGATGCGGCCCGCGTCGCCGCCTGGCGCAGCCAAGCCGAATTGATCCGCGCCCGCTACGGCGGTGCGGTCGGCGAGAAGCCGCCGCGCCGGTTCGATCTGGCGCGCCTTGAGCGGCAGCGGCGCTGGCGGGTGACCGCAATGGCGGCGGCGGCGGTGATCGCGGCGTTCGTCGCCGGCGGCGCCGCCGGCTGGTTTGCCCGCGACGCGGAAGGCTCGCCGTCGTCCGACCTGCGCAAATTCACTGCCGACGCGCTCGATGCCTACCGGCTCTATGTCGTCGAAGTCCGTCACCCGGTCGAAGTCGCGGGCGACGAGCGGCCGCATCTGACGCAATGGCTGTCGAAGCGCGTCGGCTCGCCGGTGCGGATTCCCGAACTCGACAAGATGGGACTGAAGCTCGTCGGCGGCCGGCTGTTGCCCGGCCCGACCGGCGCCACCGCATTCTTCATGTACGAGAACCCGTCGGGCGAGCGCTTTACGCTCTATTGCGGGCAGACCGGTGATGGCGAAACCGCGCTGCGCTACACTACGGGCGATCACAACGCGGCCTATTACTGGGTCGATCACAAGATGGCCTGCGTGCTCTCAGGACCTGCCGAACGCGACAAGCTGCACGCCATCGCGCAGGCCGCCTACGACCAGATCGACACGCGCTCGCCGCAGCGCGGCGGGTGAGCGGCGCATGAGGTGAAGTGGCGCGTCGTTTCGGTTAAAGTGGCCGGGAACGATAACCTGGTGCACCGGGAGACGCGCCATGAGCCTGACCTCGCCGATCGAAGCGGGCACGCCAACTTCGCAGCATGCGCAAACCGCACTGCGCTTTGCGCCGCTGACAAGGCATATCGGTTGCGAGGTCGAGGGCATCGATCTGCGCCGGCCGGTGCCGGCGGAGGCCGCGGCTGCGATGTACCGCGCCTGGCTCGATCATGCGGTGCTGGTGTTTCGCGATCAGGATCTGAGCCAGGAGGATTTGGTCCGCGTCACCGGGATTTTCGGCGAATTCGCGCCGCTCGGCCGGCCGGCGCATACGCTGCCCAAGGGCTTTGCCAAAATCCTGCCGAACATCATGCTGATCTCGAACGTCCGCGAAAACGGCGAGACCATCGGCGCGCTGCCCGACGGCGAGATGATGTTTCATCACGACACCATCCATCGCGACGACCCGCACAAGGCGACGCTGCTCTATTCGGTGGAGGTGCCGAGCTACGGCGGCGATACGCTGTTCGCCAGCGGCACCGGCGCCTACGAGGCGCTCGATCCGGCGATGAAACAAAAGCTGCACGGCCTGCGCGCGGTCAATTTCTACGTCTACAATTCGGTCAAGCGCAACGACAAGCAGGCGGTGGATGCGACGAGCCAGGCGGTGCATCCGGTGGTGCGCACCCACGACGAGACCGGGCGCAAGGCGCTGTACGTCAACCGGCTGATGTCGGTGAAGATCGAGGGCATGGCGGAAGCGGAGAGCGATACGCTGCTCGACTTTCTGTTCGATCACTCGGAAAAGCCGGAGTTCGTCTACACCCACGCCTGGCGCAAGGGCGATCTCATCGTCTGGGACAATCGCTGCTCGAGCCACGCGCGCACGGATTTTCCGTCCGATCAGCGCCGATTGTTGTTGCGCGCCACCGTGAAGGGCATGTGCCGGCCGTATTAGCTGTTAGCGCTGCGGCTCATTCTATTTTCCTTCTCGATCAGATAAAGCCGTCGATCGCAATGGCGGCCGAAACTTTTTGCTGCCACTGCGATCGACGGCTACATGCGACCAAACAAATGACCGGATTGAGCCAAGGCGTGCCGCTGACACCGGCGCTCGCAGCGTCACATATCCTTGCGCGGATCGAACGGCTTCTCGCCGTGCCACTTCTTCATCAGCGCTTCAAGCTCGGGGTCGCCGCCCTCGGGCAGCATGATGCGCACGGTGGCCAACAGGTCGCCGTGGCCGCCCTTCATCGGAAAGCCCTTGCCGCGCAGCCGGAATATGCGGCCGCTGTTGGTCCATGGCGGAATCGTCAGCTCGACGTGGCCTTCGAGCGTCGGCGCGCGCACCTTGCCGCCGAGCACCGCCTCGTAGAGCGTGATCGGCAGGTCGAGCTTGACGTCGTTGCCGTCGAGCGTGAAGAACGCATGCGGCAAAATCTGTACGGTGATCAGCACGTCGCCCGAGCCGCTTTGGCCGGTCATGCCCTGGCCGCGCAGCCGGACCTGCTGGCCGCTCAAAATGCCGGCGGGGATTTTCACGTCGAGGTCTTTGCCGGTCGGCAGCCGCAGCCGCCTGGTGACGCCGCGCGCGGCTTCCGGCAGCGTCACGCTCATTTCGGCGTGGACGTCGGCGCCGGGCGCGCCGAAATCCTCGGCCTCGAACTGGGAGCGGCCGCCGCGCCGGCCGGCGCCGCCGCCGCGACTGAACGCTTCGCGCAACAGCTCTTCGAAGCCGCCCCCGGCTCCACCGCCGCCAGCCCCGCCGCGCCCGCGCGTAGAGCGGGCAAAGCCTTCCGGTCCAAAATTGAAACCTTCGAAATGCGCATCGCCGCCGCCGAAGCCGCCGCGCGGACCGCCGCCGGCGCCGGCGCCAAAGCCCTCAAAGCCCTGGAAGCGCGGCTTGCCCTCGGCGTCGATCTCGCCGCGGTCGAAAGCCTTGCGCTTGTCGGCGTCGCCGACGATTTCGTGCGCGGCGTTCAGCTCGGCAAAGCGAGACGCCGCTTTCGGGTCGTTCTTGTTGGCGTCGGGATGCAGTTTCTTCGCGAGCTTCCGAAAGGCGCTCTTGATCTCCGCTGCGCTCGCTTTGCGATTGACGCCCAGGACCTCATAGGGGTCGCGCATCCTTAAACGGACTCCGCTGTTGGCTTGCCGGGCCGGCCCCGTCTGCCCACGTGAAAGTGTGTTCGCGCCCAATGTGGGCGCAAAGGGGGCGCCGCGCAATGCGCGGACTCCTGCAGCGTCACCCTTGAAGCTTGAGAATCAGCCCGATTTCAGCGGCTTGAGGCTCTTGACCTCCCAGTCGCCGCGGGCGGTGCGGCAGGCCGAGCCCTGCAGCCAGGCTGGCGCGCCGGCGTTGAGGTAGCTGGCCAGGAAATCGCGGCAGGGCAGGCCATCTTCCTGGTGCGTGGCGGCAAGCGGCGTGATGTTGCCGCCGACGCCGGTCTGCGGATTGCGCCACGGCACGCTGTTACCCTTGGTGTCGCGCGCCAGGGCATCCGCCGCGGCGGCGCGCGCGTAAGCCAAATCGCCCGGCGCCGGCTCCGCGGCGGCGGTCCTGCCCGCCGTTGAATGCGTGATCGAGCCGGTCTGCTCGGCGTCGGCTTCCGACTTGGAGAATCCCGATTCGAGTTGATAGGAGCAGCCGCCACAGGCCAGCGCGACGATCATCGTCGCCGCGGCCGCGGCGCGTCGTGGCGCAGATAGGCGCGGCGTCGCGGTTCCACTATATACAGAGCGGCGGGCCCGCGGATCGCCCCGCATGAGCACGTTGCGGCACTCCAATGAACGACACGGCGTCTATTGAGCACCCGACTTCGTTAACGGGCGGTGACTTCACCGAAGCCGTCGAGCCGTGGCGGCTGTTCGCCGCCTGGTTCGAGGAGGCCAAGCGCGCCGAGCCGATCAATCCGGACGCCATGGCGGTCGCCACCGTCGACGCGTCCGGCCTGCCCAATGTGCGGATGGTGCTGCTCAAGGGCTTCGACGAGCGCGGCTTTGTGTTCTACACCAACCTCGGCAGCGTGAAGGCCGCCGAGCTCGAAGGCGCGCCGAAGGCGGCGCTGACGTTTTACTGGAAGGCGCTGCAGCGCCAGGTGCGCGCGCGCGGCACCGTCGAAGCGGTCTCGGCCGCGGAGGCCGATGCCTATTTCGCCAGCCGCTCGCGCATGGCGCAGATCGGCGCCTGGGCCTCGAAGCAATCGGCGGCGCTGGAGAGCCGGATGGCGTTCGAGAAGGCGATCGCCCAATACACCGCGAAATTCGCGCTCGGCACGGTGCCGCGGCCGCAATTCTGGTCCGGCTACCGGATCGTGCCGGTCGAAATAGAGTTCTGGCAGGAGCGGCTGTTCCGCCTGCACGACCGCGTCGTGTTCCGGCAGGGCGACGCCGGGACTTGGAGCAAGACGCGGCTTTATCCATGAGCATAGCCCGGCAGACGTCATTGCGAGGAGCGAAGCGACGAAGCAATCCAGCGAGTTGCACCGCTGCGCTGGATTGCTTCGCTTCGCTCGCAATGACGGCTAGGATGTCCTAATGGCGACCACTAATCAGCCGCGCCGCACCTTGTTGTTGACGGGCGCCAGCCGCGGCATCGGCCACGCTACGGTGAAGCGGTTCTCCGCCGCCGGCTGGCGCGTCATCACCTGCTCGCGCCATCCGTTTCCGGAAAATTGTCCGTGGGAGGCGGGGCCCGAGGACCACATCCAGGTCGACCTCGCCGATCCGGCCAATACCGAAGAGGCGATCGCCGAAACCAAGCGCCGGCTGCA
>JASHXZ010000320.1 GCA_030043285.1 Xanthobacteraceae bacterium
AACGCGCGCCGGCACACCTCGTTCGCCAGCGTCAACGTCTACCCGGTGATCGACGACCGCATCAAGATCGACATCAACGAATCCGACGTGCGCGTGGACACGCTGCGCTCGGGCGGCGCCGGCGGCCAGCACGTCAACAAGACCGAATCGGCGGTCCGCCTGACCCACATCCCGACCAACATCGTTGTCGTATGCCAGAACGACCGCTCGCAGCACCGCAACCGCGCCCAGGCCTGGCAGATGCTGCGCGCCAAGCTCTACGAGCTGGAGCTGAAAAAGCGCGAGGAAAAAGCCGCCGCCGAGCAGGCCGCCAAGACCGACATCGGCTGGGGCCACCAGATCCGCTCCTACGTCCTGCAGCCGTACCAGATGGTGAAAGACCTGCGCACCGGCGTGTCGACCTCCAACACCGGCGCCGTGCTCGACGGCGACATCGATCAATTCGTCGAAGCGGCGCTGGCGCAAAAAGCATTCGGCGGCGAGGCCAAGGAAATCGAGGACGTCGAATAGGGGCTCAGCCGCTCCTTGACGTGACGCGTCGCCGTTCCGTGCGAGCAAATCAAAACGCGGCGGCGTGGGGCGGGGCGTCTCTTACGAACCGCCGAACAGCTTCACGCCGGCGGCCAAAAACTTCAACGGATTGACCGGTTGGCCGTTGATGCGGGTCTCGTAGTGCAGATGCGGGCCGGTCGAGCGGCCGGTCGAGCCGACCCGTCCGACCACTTGTCCGATGTGGACCTTCTGGCCGACGGTGACGTCGATTTCCGACAGATGGCCGTAGCGGGTCGACAAGCCATCGCCGTGATCGATCTCGACCAGCTGGCCGTAACCGCCCTCCCAGCCGGCTTTGGTGACCTTGCCGGCCGCGGTGGCGTGCACCGGATCGCCGATCGTGCCGCGAAAATCGACGCCGGTGTGCATCGCCGCTTCATGCACGAACGGGTCCATGCGCACGCCGAACGGCGAACTCACGTCAAGCTCGCCGGTCAGCGGCCGGCGCAGCGGCACGAAGGAGAGCGCGTTGGTGACGTCCTGCGCTTGCGCACGCGCGATCGCGACGCGCGTCAAAGCGCGGGCGAAAGTTTCGTTGGCGGGCGGCAGCCGGACCGGAACGAACGGGCCGCCTTCGGCCTGCGGGGCCGCGTCGTACCTCAAGCCTAGGCTCGCCAGCACGCCTTTGATCTCGCGGGTTTTGTTCTCGTAGCGCGCCTGCATGTGGTCGACGGTCGCGTTCTCGTCCTGCTCGACGCGATCAAGCGAAGCCGCGACGCGGTCGAGCTTGCCGGCGATGCTCGATTGCTTGCCGTCGAGGCGCTGCGGGCTCAGCAGGTCGTCGCCGAGCGGCTCCGGTTTGCGTCCGAGTTCGCTGCTGTGTTTTCCGCCTAGCGAGCCGGTCACCGCCGGCTCGGCATTGCCGCCGAGCGCGCTGGCGCGGGACTCGAGCGCGGCCTGCCGGCGCATCAAGTCGTCGAGCTGCCGCTCGAATTGCTCCTGGCTGAGCAGCTGGCGGCTGGTGGTACGGTCGATCTGCTCGCGCAGCTCGGCGATGCGGTCCTCATAGGCGTATTGCTGCGCCCGCTGCCGCGCCATCAAGCCGCTGAGCACGTCGTCGTGGAAGGCGAAGTAAGTTGCAGTGACGGCCGACCAGCCGGCCATGATCACAATGGTGCCGACCACGATCCAGAATGCGACCGGGCCGAAGCGCACCTGTTTGCCGGCGTGCGCGAGCGTGTAGCCGCCGCGGCCGGTGTTGGATTGGTGGTGCTGCTGGTGGTTGCCTTGCGACCGCCGCGCCGGTGCGCCACCCCCATGCGGCACGCGACCCGGCTGCGACTGCAACGCCCTCGACTGCAACATTGACGCTCCGACACGGATTACGGACTTCGGCCCGCCGCCCGGGAAGCGCATATGACCGGTTTATGGTTAACATTCGGAAAATTGCCGCAGCGATTTTTGCCGCCGGGGTAAATGCTTCGGCAACTTAACCGTTCGGTTACAGAGCCTTGACCGCGGCGAGCACGTCTTCGGCGTGGCCGTCGACGGACACGCGCGGCCAGACCTGCAGGATGCGGCGGTCGGGCCCGATCAGGAACGTCGTGCGCACGATGCCGAAGAACTTCCGGCCATACATCGATTTTTCCTGCCACACGCCGTAGGCCTCGAGCATGCGGTGCGTCTCGTCGGAAGCGAGCGCGACAGTGAGCTTGTGCTTGGCCTTGAACGCGTCCTGTGCTGTCACCGGATCGGCCGAAACCCCGAGAATGTCCGCTCCCGCCCGCGCGAAAGCGGCCTTCTGCCGCGAGAACGCGATCGCCTCACGGGTGCAGCCCGAAGTATCGGCGCGCGGGTAGAAATAGAGCACAAGCCTCTTGCCGGCGGAGTCAGCGAGCGAGACCGTGCCGCCGCCATCGCGCGGCAAGGTGAAATCGGGCGCCTTGCCACCGGGCGCCAGGCCGGCACTTCCGGTCTTCACCTTATGTTCTGTCATATGCCTTCCTTTCGACGCTTTCGCAGAGGCATTTTGCTCGCCCAGCATATTCGCGCCGGTGGGGGATGGTCGAGTATATGGGGCGCGCGCGTTCTAACCAGCACCACGGACGAGGGGACGCCCGAGGGGGGATGGCCAGAGACGATCGCCAGAGCGCAGCGCTCCCGCCGCGGGAGCCGGTCGCGTACCCGCGTCGGCGCAGCAGCCTTCAGGCCGCGCGTCCCCGCGGCCGCTGGAGCGATAGTCCTTATCTTGCAGCTTATCTGCGACTGCTTGCCCGCCATCGCCGCCTGATCCGCCGCGTCGGCATCGGCAGCGGCGTGCTCGCTGCCGTGCTGCTGGTCGCCGTGCTCGGATTGTGGTGGCGGCTCGCCAGCGGCCCGATTCAGCTCGACGTGTTCACGCCGTGGCTCGTTTCCGCCATCGAGGACAATTTCGGCGGTCGCGATCGCGTCGAAGTCGGCGGCACTCAGGTCGAAGGCACTGAAAATGGCGGCGCCGCTGTGCGCATTCGCGACATCGTGGTCCGCGATCCGGAAGGCGCCGTGGTGGCGCGGGCGCCAAAGGCAGAAGTCCGCGTGTCCGCCTGGAGCCTGCTCAGCGGTCGCATGCGCGCCGAGAGCTTGAACCTGGTCGGCGCACAGCTCAACGTGCGCATCGAGCGCGACGGCGAAGTCACCGTGTTTGCCGGCGCCGATAAACACCCGATCGCCACCGCAACGGTACCGGTCGCC
>JASHXZ010000321.1 GCA_030043285.1 Xanthobacteraceae bacterium
CAACAGGCGCGACGACGGTGCGTGCAACACGATTGCAAATTCCGGCCAGCGGATCATGCTGGCGGACGGGCCGCCGCAGCGATCAAAGCGGCTGCCCGCGGGGTGCATCACTTCATGCCGGACCAAAATCCCGCCAGCGGACGCGGCGCCGCCGAAGCGCCGCCGCACTATCATGGCCACCGCGAGCGCCTGCGCGACCGCTTCCGCGACGCCGGCGCCGATGCGGTGTCGGATTACGAGCTGCTCGAGCTCCTGCTGTTCCGCGCTTTGCCGCGCCGCGATGTCAAACCGCTCGCCAAATCGCTGCTCGAGGCCTTCGGCTCGTTCGCCGAAGTCATCACGGCGCCGCCGTCGCGGCTCCGCGATGTCGCGGGCATGGGCGACGCCGCCATCACCGAGCTGAAAATCGTGCAGGCCGCAGCAAGCCGGCTCCTGCGCGGCGCAATTCAAAAGCGCCCGGTGCTGTCGTCATGGTCGGCCGTGCTCGACTATTGCCGCACCGCGCAGGCGTTTGCCGACCGCGAAGAGTTCCGTATCCTGTTCCTCGACAAGCGCAACCAGCTGATTGCCGACGAGGTGCAGCAGACCGGCACCGTCGACCACACGCCGGTCTATCCGCGTGAAGTGGTCAAGCGCGCACTGGAATTATCCGCCACCGCGATCGTCCTGGTGCACAATCATCCCGGCGGCGATCCAACGCCGTCACGCGCCGACATCGACATGACCAAACAAATCGTCGACGTCGCCCGCGGCCTCGGCATCGAGGTGCACGATCACATTATCGTCGGCAAGCAAGGGCATGCGAGCCTGAAGGGGCTGAAGCTGATATGACATTCGGCTAGGCCAGGATGAGTGGGCTATAGCCTGCGACTTGCCGGGGTGGCAAACTATGTCTCGGATGCGGCTCAAGCGCAGGAGGAAGAGCGTCATGAAACGCTGGTCAGTCATCGTCGCCGCGGTATTTCTCATGACCGCCTTGGGACTAGCTGCGCGCCCAGGCAACCAAGCGGCAGCGCAGGGCAGCGGCTGGGTCACGCTGTTCGACGGCGAGACTCTCAACAACTGGAAGCCGATCGGCACCGCCAACTGGCGGCTCGACAACGGCGCGATCGTCGCCGACAGCGGCAACGGCTTTCTGGTGTCGAACAACGACTATGCGGATTTCGATCTGCGCGTCGAGTTCTGGATCGAAGCCAAGACCAACAGCGGCGTTTTCATCCGCTGCACCGATCCCGCCAGCGTGACCGGCAAGACGGCCTACGAGGTGAATATCTGGGACACGCGGCCGGAACAGAAATACGGCACCGGCGCGATCGTCGATGTTGGTGCAGTCGATCCGATGCCGCACGCCGCCGGCAAGTGGAACGTCTACGAGATCATCGCCAAGGGCGACACGTTCACCGTCATACTCAATGGGCAGAAGACCGTGGACGGCGCCAAATCGGATAAATTCGCCAAGGGACGGATCGCGCTGCAGCACGGCAAAGGCGTTACCGACGAGAGCGGCGTGGTCAAGTTCCGCAAGGTTGAGATCAAGCCGCTCTAAGGTTCGTCGCGACCGATCGCGCCGCTGATCATCGCGCTGGTTGGGGTGGAGCCGATCGATTGTCCGGCTCACCCGCGTTCGCCGGGCGCGAGGACGCGGCCAGTTCCTGCACTCTTGCGCGGATCGGCCCGAAAGGGCCGTATCTGTGCTGCTCCGGGCTGAAGCCATCGACGTACGGGTCGTATGGCGTATCGATCGGTTTCTGGAGCCGTACTGGAAAATCCCGATCGAGGTTTGCCTTCCGCGGCCTTTGCTGACTGACGATGTAGCCCGCGACATCGTAGGCCTCGACGTCCGCGAGCACCGGCGCACTGAAGGTGGTGCCGAACGGCATGTTGTGCATCGCATAAGCTGCGACGGTCAAAAGGCGGCTCATTCCGGCGCCGTTGTTGAAGCTGTCTGGCCCCCAGAGCGGCGGGAACTGATACCCCGCGCCGGCCTGGGCACGTTGACCAAGTCCATCCGCTCCGTGGCATGCCGCGCATACCTTGGCGAAAATCTGCGCACCATGAGGAAGATCCGCGGCACGCGTGGGCTCCTTGATCCTCAACGTGCCAGCGCCCACCAGTTTCGCGCCGTCGGGAATGCCGGTCGACAACCAGCGCATATAGGCGGAAAGCGCCGCCATTTCGCGGCTCTTAAGCGGCAGCGCTCGGCCGTTCATGCTGCGCTCCATGCAACCGTTGATACGATCCTCGAGCGTATCGACTGCGCCCTCCCGTCCACGGTATTGCGGGAATTGCCCCCAAACGCCCATGAGCGGCATGGCATACGGCTGGGTCGCACCCTTCAAATGACAGTTTTGGCAAGTCAAATTGTTGCCAGCCAAGCGTCTCGTCGCATCCGGTACCGTTGGTCCGATCTCATTCGCGGTATCGGTGAAAAGCGCGTGCCCATATTTGACGAGCGCGCCGAACGGATCGTCTCCGACTGCGGCGATATTTGGAGGCGCCCACTGCGTGAGATCGATGGTGCTGTTCGCCGGGGTCGCCCCATCGGGGCCGGCCAGCGAGGCCGTGGCGCACAGCGCTGAAACGAGCAGAAGGAGCAGAAACTGTTTCATGGCGCACCTCGTATCGAATCTGGCTCGCCGAAGCTGGTGGTAGCGAACGCTCCTCGCTGTTCGCCCTCAGTAGCGGAGAGTTCGATCGACATGCGCCACATTTTGCGCTCGTGCTCGGCGGACAATTTCCAAATCGACGCTGTCCAGATCCTCATCGAGGATACATGAGCTGGACGGCGAGGCGAAGCGCTATGTCGCTTTTGACGGGGACAAGCAGTCGCTCGGCCGCATCGGACCGTGGCGCTGACGCTATCCGGCGCCCGCTGACCTATGCGCCGCCGACGGCTCGGCGCAGGACCCCGCGCGCGTCGTCGGGCGCGCCGTCGGCCGTCCACGCAACATAACGGTCCGGACGCACCAGGATCCATTTTGCCGCGTACGCGGTGCGGCCATCCCGATAGCTGTCGCGTATGGTGTGCAGCGGAATGCCGAGCGCTTTCGCGGCATCGGCGAAGGCCGCGACGGCGCGGTCGTCGGCGTCGAAAGCCAGCAAGGTAAAATACGGCCCGAGCTCCTCGAACACATTGCGGCCGGATGACAGAAGTTGCGGCGGCAGGTGATGCCCGGCGCGCGCGGTGAATGTATGCGTGCCCCGCGCGCTCGAAGCGCCGCCCGGCGGGCCGGACACGATGGGCGAGCCTTCGTAATGCGGCTCGTAGGTCGTCACGCGCGGCACTGCGGCGCCCTGGTGCTCTTTCCAGGCGCCCTCGAATTCGGCGCGATCTTTGTCCGGACTGTAGCGGGCGAGAAAAGCCGCATCCTTTTGGATTCCGGCCTCGATGAAATCCCGCCCCGTCTCCAGAAAGATCGGCTGCCGCTCTTCGCTGTAGCTGCGCAACAGCGCGTCGCTACCCCAGCCTTCCAGCTTCGCGGCGAGCTTCCAGCCGAGGTTGGCGACGTCGTCGAGCCCGTTGTTGAGGCCGTAGCCGCCGTAAGGCGGATGCGAATGCGCGGCGTCGCCGGCAATGAACACGCGGCCGGCCTGGTAGCTCTCGGCAACGGCAATGCGCAAATCCCAGAAGCCGACATAATCGAAATCGCAGGCGAACGGAAAACCGGCGCATGTCTGCAACAGGCCGTGGAAATCGTAATTATCGCGGGTGGTATTCGGCGGCACCGGCGAATGAAAGAACCAGCGCTCGCCAACGTCGACGCGGCCGAAGAACTGCCAGTAGCCTTTGAGCGCCGGGTGCAGCACCCGATAGGTGGAGCGCGGCGGAAAGCGCTTGAGCTTTTCGTGCAATTCGCGCGAGCGAAACAGCGCCAGCACCATGATCTGATTGAAGTCGGCACCGCTGCGTTCGATGCCAACCTGGCGGCGCACGATGGAATGGCCGCCATCGCAACCGACCACGTAGTCGGTCTCTAAAATCTCGCGACGCGTTCCACCATCCTCGGCAATGGTAACCCTGGCGCCGTCGGCATCCTGCGCGACGGTTTCGACCACCCAGCCGAACCGGCGCTCCACATTGGGCAGCCGTGCCAGACGTTGGCGCAGCACGTTCTCGACCAGATATTGCGGCAGCCGCTCGTTGTGCTGAAAGTAATACGTGTTGACGATCTCGCGCAGCGGCGGCGCATACCAATAATCGTTATTGAGATCGCGATACGCGATGATGCCGCTCATCGGAAACTCGGACGGCAGCATGCGCGCGGCGCGCACCGCGTCGGCGACGCCCCAGGCATAAAGGTGCTCCATCGAGCGCTGCGTGAGGTTCTGGCCCTTCGGAATAAGTTGCGGCTCTTTGCGCCGCTCGATCAAAGCGCATTTGACGCCACGAAGCCCGAGCTCGACCGCGAGCGCGACGCCGACCGGACCTCCGCCGACAATGACGACCTGATAACGCTTATCCATCGGATTTGGGGCCTATGCGAAAGCGTGCCGAGGTCGGCGCTCCGCGCCAGCAAATAAGGCAGCGCCGCGGTGCCGTCCCCGCGCTCTCGTTGCAATCATCGCGCGACTGCCCTGCCCCACGACCGCCACGGCGTTTCCGCAACCGGCGTCAGCGGCGCCTTGCCGGCTGCCCAGGCCAAGATGTTGTCGACGAGGAGCTGATCCATCCTGGCGCGCGTGTAGCGCGACCCCGAACCGAGATGCGGAAACAGCACGACGTTGTCCATCGCAATCAGTTCCGGCGGCACGTTCGGCTCTTTGGCATAGACGTCGAGGCCGGCCGAGAAGATGCGCTTCTCCTGTAAGGCCTTGATCAGCGCCTGCTCGTCGACCACCGAGCCGCGCGCCATGTTGATCAGAATGCCCTCCGGACCCAGCGCGTCGAGCACCTTGGCGTCGATCATGTTGGCGGTCGCGGCGCCGCCCGGCAGGATGGCGAGCAGGATGTCGACATCGCGCGCCATGTCGATGAGGCTTGGGTAATGGCGATACGGCAGATGCGTGCGCTGCTGTCGCGCGTGATAGACCACCGGCACGCCGAAGGCGTCGAGCCGCCGCGCTATGGCCTGGCCGATGCCGCCCATGCCGACAAGCCCGACGGTGCGGTCGCGCAAGGTTGCCTTGGTGAGCGGATAATCCTTCTCGCGCCATTTTCCGGCGCGCAAGTAGCGTTCGGCCTGCGGCAGTTCGCGCACCGTGCAGAGCAACAACCCGAGCGCGGTGTCGGCGACTTCTTCGTTCAGGACCCCCGGCGTGTTGGTGAGGATGACGCCGTGCGCCGCGGCCCATTTCGAATCCATGCGATCGTAGCCGACGCCGAAGCTGGCGACGATTTCCAGGTTCGGGAAGCGTTCCATGAAGCTGCCCGGAATTCGTTCGCTCGTGGCGCTGCAGGCGATGGCGCGCACGTCCGCGTGCTCGGCGAGGAACGCCTCGCGATCCTTCGCCGCGTGCGCCTTATGGACAAGGCAAGCGCTTT
>JASHXZ010000088.1 GCA_030043285.1 Xanthobacteraceae bacterium
CGCGACGCCGGATACCGTCAAGCGCCTGATCGGACTCGGCGCCGAGGTTGCCGTCGAGCCCGGCGCCGGTCAGAAATCAGGCATCCTCGATTCCGACTACACCGCAGCCGGCGCCACCATCTCGGCTGATGCGCTCAACGATGCCGACATTGTGCTCATGGTGCGTCGGCCGGAGCGCGCGACACTTGCGCGCTGCAAGAAGGGCGCGTTCGTCATCGCCGTGATGGATCCATACGGCAACGATGATGCGCTGCGCGCCATGGCGGAAGCCGGCGTCACGGCGTTCGCCATGGAGCTCCTGCCGCGCATCACCCGGGCCCAGGTGATGGACGTGCTGTCGAGCCAGGCCAATCTGGCCGGCTACCGCGCGGTGATCGACGCCGCCGCGGAATTCGGCCGTGCGCTGCCGATGATGATGACAGCGGCCGGGACCGTGCCTGCCGCCAAGATTTTTGTCATGGGCGCCGGCGTCGCCGGCCTGCAGGCGATCGCCACCGCGCGCCGCCTCGGCGCCATCGTCACCGCGACCGACGTGCGGCCGGCCGCCAAGGAGCAGGTCGAAAGCCTCGGCGCCAAGTTCGTCGCGGTCGAGGACGAGGAGTTCAAGGCCGCCGAAACCGCCGGCGGCTACGCCAAGGAAATGTCCAAGGATTATCAGGCCAAGCAGGCGGCCCTCGTCGCCGAGCACATCAAGAAGCAGGACATCGTCATCACCACCGCGCTCATCCCCGGCCGGCCGGCGCCGCGCCTGATCACCAGCGACATGGTGGCTTCGATGCGGCCGGGCTCGGTGCTGGTCGATCTCGCGGTCGAGCGCGGCGGCAATATCGAAGGCGTCAAGGCCGACGAAGTGGCCGAGATCGGCGGCGTGAAGATCATCGGCTATCGCAACGTGCCGGGCCGGCTCGCCGCCACGGCTTCGAGCCTCTACGCCAAAAATCTTTACGCGTTTGTCGAGCTGCTGATCGACAAGAAAGCCAAAGCACTCGCTGTGAACTGGGACGACGACATCATCAAAGCGACGGCGCTGACACGCGACGGCGCCATTGTCCATCCGAATTTCCGGCCGAAGGACGCGGCGTAGTTCAGGAGGCCCTCATGGTCATTCTCTCCATCCTCGCCCAGACGGCGGCGCCGCCAAATGCGGCGCATGCGGCCACCGAAATGGTCGATCCGTTCGTATTCCGGCTGTCGATCTTCGTGCTCGCGGTGTTCGTCGGCTACTACGTGGTGTGGTCGGTGACGCCGGCGCTGCATACGCCGCTGATGTCGGTGACCAATGCCATCTCCTCGGTGATCGTGGTCGGCGCGCTGCTGGCGGTCGGCGTGGCGCTGGTGTCGAGCGATACCGGCCCGATCTATGCGCGCGGGTTCGGCCTCGTCGCGCTCACCTTCGCCTCGGTCAACATTTTTGGCGGCTTTCTGGTGACGCAGCGCATGCTCGGCATGTTCCACAAGCGAGAGCGGCAATGAACGCCGACGTCACCGCGCTCTGTTATCTGGTCGCCGGCGTTCTCTTCATCCTGGCGCTGCGCGGGCTGTCGAACCCGGAGACCAGCCGGCGCGGCAATCTGCTGGGCATGATCGGCATGGCGATCGCGATCGCCACTACGCTCGCGTCGCATCCGCCGGTTGGCTTCAGCGCCTGGGTGCTGGTCGTGGTCGGCATGGGACTTGGCGGCGGCGCCGGCGCGGTGATCGCGCGGCGCGTGCCGATGACCTCGATGCCGGAGCTGGTCGCCGCCTTCCATTCGCTGGTCGGCATGGCGGCGGTGCTGGTCGCCGCCGGCGCGCTTTATGCGCCCGCCGCCTTCGGCATCGGCACCGAGGGCGCGATCCACGGCCAAAGCCTGATCGAAATGTCGCTCGGGCTGGCCATCGGCGCCATCACCTTCACCGGCTCGGTCATCGCGTTCCTGAAACTCTCCGGCCGCATGAGCGGCAAGCCGATCGTTCTGCCGGGCCGCCATGTCGTCAACATCGTGCTCGCGCTTGGGCTCATTGCGCTCATCGTCTGGTTCTTCGAGACGCAGAACCATATCGGGTTCTGGGCCATTGCAGCCTCGGCGTTCCTGCTCGGCATCCTGATCATCATCCCGATCGGCGGTGCCGACATGCCGGTGGTCATCTCGATGCTCAACTCCTATTCGGGGTGGGCCGCCGCCGGCATCGGCTTCACCCTTGAAAACACCGCGCTGATTATCACCGGCGCGCTGGTCGGCTCGTCGGGCGCGATCCTGTCCTACATCATGTGCAAGGGCATGAACCGTTCGTTCATCTCGGTGATCCTTGGCGGTTTCGGCGGCGAGGTGGCAGGCCCGGCCGGCAGCGCCGAACAGCGGCCGGTCAAACTCGGCTCAGCCGAGGACGCCGCCTACATCCTGAAAAACTCGTCCAAGGTCATCATCGTGCCGGGCTATGGCATGGCGGTGGCGCAGGCCCAGCACGCGCTGCGCGAGATGGCCGACAAGCTCAAGCGCGAAGGCGTCGAGGTCAAATACGCCATCCATCCGGTGGCCGGCCGCATGCCGGGCCATATGAACGTGCTGCTCGCCGAAGCCAACGTGCCCTACGACGAAGTCTTCGAGCTGGAGAACATCAATTCCGAGTTCGCCCAGACCGACGTCGCCTACGTGATCGGCGCCAACGACGTGACCAATCCGGCCGCCGAGGAAGACCCGAAATCGCCGATCTACGGCATGCCGG
>JASHXZ010000683.1 GCA_030043285.1 Xanthobacteraceae bacterium
TCGCCATCGAGCCGTTCCAACAGCGAATTGACGGACTCGATCGGCGCGAAACGGATCCGCAACGGAATCTGGTTGACGACGAGGCCTACCAAACGTTCCGTCTGGGGACGGTTGCGATTGGCGACGTCGGTGGCGATGACGAGGTCGCGCTGGCCGCCCGCGACGCGTCCTAGCGCGAGCCCGATACAAGCCTCGAGCACGACGAACGTCGTCGCCCGCGTTCCCTGCCGTTGCAGCCGAGTCGTGACCCCCTTCAAGATCGATTCCGCTATGACGATCGGGAAGGTCGCCCCGGTGCGCGGCTCGCCCGCCGACCGTTCGTCCCGGTCGGGCAGCAGCAACTCGGAACTCCCCGCAAGGTACTTCAGCCAGAACGCGACGTGATCGTTCGCGGCATGGTCGAGGCGCGAGCGCTGATCGCTGGCGAACTGGCGATAGCTCGGAGCAGCTTCGAGCTGCGGATGCCTTCCGGCAATGAAGTCGCCATAGGCAGCCGTCATGTCTCGAAACAGGATGCCCATCGACCAGCCGTCGACGACGAGATGGTGGAAAATCAGCAGCAGCACATGGCTGCGCGGCCCGAGCCGCCGAAGCTTGAACCGGTACAGCGGACTTGCTTCAACCTCGAAGCGCCGCTGCATCTCGGCGTTGAGCCACGACCCGATTTCTTCGTTGCTCATCTCGGCACGGTCGATCTCAACCGCATGCGCGGCGTCGACCGTGACCGTCAGGCGCCCGGCCGCGACGACGAGCCGGCTGCGCAACGCATCGTGCCGGGCGACGACAAAGGCCAGCGCCGCGCGTAACGCGCTGCAATCGAGCTCGCCCTCGATCGTGAAAGCTGCAGGAACCACATAGGCCATCTCGACCTGGCCGGTCGCGTGAACGGCCCACATTTCTTCCTGGCCATGAGAGGGCCGGACCGCCCCGTCCGCGACAGCGGCCGCGACGCCGCTTTCGCTATGCCCGTACCGCACCGGCAGCGCGCCATCGATCCGCAACTCGCGCGCAAATGTGCGGGCCGTCGGCCGTTCGAAGATCGACCGTATGCTCAGTTCGGTGCCGAGTGCGGCAGACATCCGGCCGACGGCGACCGCGGCGAGAAGGGACTGTCCGCCGCTGCGAAAAAAGTCGTCGTCCGGTCCGAGATGCGGACAGGCGAGGATGTCGCGCCAGATCGAAAGGATCGTCTCGATCGGCTTGGTACCATCAGGATGTTCGCCCGCATGTTGCGGCTGGTCCATTGTTTGCTGCCGTGACGAATGCGGCTTCGGAAGTTTCGCAACGTCGATCTTCCCATTGGTATTGAGAGGCAGCGCCGACAACGCCACGACGTGGCTCGGCTGCATGGCCGGCGGCAACCGCTCTTTCAGATCGTCCAATAGGGCGGCCACGTCGAGCGGCCCCGAATGACGCGGCACGACATAGGCCGCCAGTTCGCGCCGTTCCGGACGATCGCCCAGCGCAACGACGACCGCTTGGGCCACCATCGGGTGCTGACGTATTGCCGCGGCAACCTCTTCGATCTCGACACGGTGGCCGCGGATCTTCACTTGACCGTCGAGCCGCCCAAGGAAACGAAGATTGCCATCCGGTTGGAAGAGCGCGAGGTCGCCGGTGCGGTACATTCGGCGCGGCGGCTGCCTCGCGATCGAGCGAACAACAAAACGCTCTGCCGTCAGCGTCTCGCGCTTCCAGTATCCGCGCGCTAATCCGGGCCCCGCCAGGAAAAGCTCGCCCGGCACTCCGATCGGCAGAAGACGTCCGGCTTCATCCAGCACATAGGCATCGAGGTGGCCGAGCGGCCGGCCAATGGGTGGATCGGTGTCGTGGTCGTCCCACTCGTGCAGCGTGGCACAGACCGTCGCCTCAGTCGGACCATAGGCATTGAAGAAGCGACGCTGCGCCGACCAACGCTGGGCAAGGCCGCGGTCGCATACGTCGCCGCCACAGACGAGGACTGCGAGGTCGGGCAAGTCGACCTCCGGTACCGTAGCCAACACCGGCGCGGGAATCTGCGCATGGGTAATCCGCTCGCGGCGCATCAATTCGGCCAGCGCGCTGCCCCCGGGCGCTTGCGCGCGGTCGGCCATGCAGAGCACCGCACCCGCCATCAGGCCCATGGCGATGTCGCAAGCGGCCACATCGAAGCTCAGCGAAACGAACTGCAGAATCCGGCTGTCGGCTGTCACGGCGAAACGCTTGTTCTGTTCCGCCGCCACCGATGCCAAGCTGCCATGCTCGATCAAGACGCCCTTAGGACGGCCGGTCGAGCCCGACGTCATGACCACATAGGCGAGATCCCGCGGCTCCGCGCTGTCGATCTGCCCATCGTGGGCATCATGGCCTGCCGCTTCGAGGGTGCGAAGATCGAACGCCGGGACCGACGTTTTCTCCATCGTGCGGCCGGTCCGGCCATCGACCAGGAGCAATCGCGGCTCGAGGTCGGCGATGATCTCGGCGTGCCGGCGCGGCGGATCATTCGTGTCGAGCGGCACGTAGGCCGCTCCGGCGCGCCACGTTGCGAGTACGGCGACCATAATGTCGACGCCGGGGCTCAAGCACAGACCTATCCGATCGCCACGGCAAACGCCGCGACCAAGCAGCGCCGCAGCAAGCCGCCGCGATCTTCTTTCGAGCGTGCCTCGGTCGATGGTCTCAGTGCCGTCGCTGACTGCGGCACGGCGCGGGTCGTGTTCACACTGTCGCAATGCCGCCGACAGCGGGACCACGGGCGCATACCGTTCGGTCCCCCTGGACAGAGATCCGAGCAGCCGGTCGCGTGTCTGCGACAGCACCGTCGGCAGCTCTGCGGCGGAGCACGAAGCATCGGCCGCAAGCGCACGCCAGATCGCCTCGGTTGCTTCCGCCACCGCTCGAGCGGCCGGTTCGTCGTAGAGATCGACCGAATATTCCAGCGCACAGGCGAGCCCGCCGTCTTTTGTAAGCTCCGCAACGAGGGTGAGATCGAATTTCACGGACAGACGCGTCGGATGCAGACGCACCGCCTCGGCGCCGACCAGCGGCAGCTCGAGTGCGCGCTGATCCGGCATCACGAACAGGACCTGACAGAGCGGCGGCGCATTGAGGGTCGTGGCGATACCTGCCGCACGCAACATGCGGTCAAAAGGAAGCGCGGCATGTGACAGAGCGTGTCGAAGGCTCTCGCCGGTTCGCCGAATGACGCTTGAAGCCGCTTCGCTATCCGCAGCGGCGCAGCAGCGGATCGGCAAAAGCGACACCAAGAGCCCGACCGTGTCCGCAAAGCTCGCTTCGGTCCTGTCGGCCATCGGCACGCCGACGACGACATCGTCTCCTGCTCCGAGCCGCGACAGGGCCTGGACGAAACCGGCCAGCAACGTCGCGTAGAGCGTCGCGCCGCAACTCGCTCCGAGTTCGGAAATCCGGCTTACTGCGGACGCGGGCAGCTGAAAGTGATGAGATCGTCCTTCGAAACTGCGCGCTCGCGGTCGCGGCCGCGCGACACTGAGGGTGATTTCCGCAGGAGCGCCTTGGAGCACGCTGCGCCAATGGGCTTCGTGCCCTCTCGACCGCGACTCCGACAGGCGGGCAACGGCAGAGCGGGCATAGGCCAGGTGGCCGAGCGGCGGTTGCGGCAAGCGCGCCGCGTCGCCGCGGTACGATCGTGCGAACTCGGCCAGCAGGAAGGCGATGGATTGACCGTCGCTGACGAGATGGTGAACGGTGATGACGATGACATGATCGCCCGGACCGAGTTCGGCGATATCGAGCGCGATCAAGGGGCCCTGCTGCAGGTCGAAGGTCTGAAGCGTAGCCGTGTTGATGAAATCGCAGATCGCGTCCTGCTGCGGCGCGACCTGCGCGACACGCACCAGAGGATGCAGGGCGAGCAACGTCCGCTGCACGACATCGCCGTTCGGACTCGCCGAGAAAACCGTGCGCAGCGCCTGGTGACGGGAGGCAACCACGTGGAATGCCCTGGCCAGCAATGCGACGTCCAAGGCGCCGCTGATCCGCCACGCGACGAAGGCGTTGTATCGGACGCGATCGCCGTTGGCGGCCAGCGTCGCGTAGATGCCAAGCTGCGCCGGCGATAATGGAGCCTGATCTGAACGAGCATCAGGCACGAGCGCGACGGGCGGAGCCGGTGATTGCGGCTGCGCGACCAATGCCGACAATTTCTCGACCGTGCTGTGCTCGAAGATCTTGGCCAGCGGGAAGCGCTGCATGAAGCGCGCCTCCAGTCTTGCCAGCAACTTCATCGCGGTGAGCGAATCTCCGCCCTGTTCAAAAAAGCTTCGGCCGCGGTCCACCGACGACACGCCGAACAGGCTCGCCATCTCGGCGGCGATGATGTTGGCGGCTTGGCCGCCGAAATCCGAACCGGCCGCTGCGTTGGCGATCGCGGGCCTGGACTCGTTTGCGCGCAGGATCAGCGCGGCACGATCGAATTTGCCATTTGCGGTCAACGGCAATTCGGCGATGACCGAGATCGTGGCCGGCACCATGTAGGACGGCAGCAGCTCCGCCGCACGGCGTCTCACATTCTCGACGTCGACTTCCGCTCCGGGCTTTGCCGTCACGAAAGCGGCGAGGCCGCCCGCTGCCGGCACCACCGCGCTGGCGCCCACCGACGCATCGGCGGCGAGCACCGCCTCGATTTCGCCCGGCTCTATCCGATGGCCCCGAACCTTTATTTGCTGGTCGGTACGCCCCAGAAACTCGAAACATCCATCGGACCGGGCGCGGCACAGGTCTCCTGTGCGATACACCCGGACGGCGCTGCCGGGAATGAGTTCGAGCTCGGCAAACGCCAGAGCGGTAAGATCCGGTCTGCCAAAGTATCCCGCGGCAAGTCCGCGTCCGGCGATCGCCAGCTCGCCGACGGCGCCGGCGGGGAGCACCCGTCCCTGCGTGTCCAAGACTAACATCACGTGCCCGCCGATAGGACGCCCGATATCCGGTGCGCCGGAAGCGCGATCGCCGGGCGTAACCGGGCCCGAAGTAGCGACGACGCTGCATTCAGTCGGACCGTAATTGTTGACCAGGCGAAACGGCACGCTGCGCGCCGGCCGCTTGGTCAGGCGGTCGCCGCCAGTCAGGACCAAACGCAAATGGGATGCGCCGGACCAATCAAGGTCCAGCATGCTTTCGGCCAACGGCGTAGGCAGAAACGAGACGCTGATCCGCTCTGCGGAGAGCCAATCCCGAATGGCCTCCGGTGACCGCAAATTCTCCTGCGCAGCGATCACAAGTGTGGCGCCGGCGCAAAGGCACGGCCATGTCTCCCAAATCGCAGCGTCGAACCCGCATCCGGCGAGCCGCGTGCAACGATCCGCGGATGTCAGCGAGAAATTGTCGCGATGCCAGTCGATGAGATTGTCGAGGCCGCAATACGGCACCACGACAGCCTTGGGCTCGCCGCTGGATCCAGAAGTGAATATGACATAAGCGGGGTCGCTCGTGGCGACGGTTTCGGCGATAGAGGCGGGCTCGACACCATCGGCCGACGGCGGTTCGCTGGCGATATCCAGGACCGGTATCGCGGCGCCGAACGCGTCGGCGTGTGCGCCATCGGTGATGATGGCGCCGGCGGCGACCTGGGATGCCATCCGGCGCAAGCGCGCCGGCGGCAGGGCGGCATCGAGCGCAACGAAGGCGGCGCCGGCAATAGCGACGGCAAGTTGGCTGATCACCTGCTCGGGACTTCGTGGCAGGCAGACGACGATGCGGCCGTCGCGCTCATTCAAATAAGGCCGCAATCGGCTCGCCAGCCGCGCCGCTCGCGTGAGCACGTCGGCGTAAGTCAGGGCGCCGCCTTCGTAAACGATGGCGATCGATTCACTTTGCTGCTGCCGAAGCCGGTGGCCCAGCGATGCAACCCGGTGTGGACCGGCAAGCGCATGGTGTACGCGCCGGACCAGCGCGTGACGAGCCCTCTCACTCAAGAACGGCAGCTGCGCAGTGGCAGCCGAAAGATTGCTCAAGCCAAAGTCCAGGAGCGCCGAAAAAGCCGAGACAATGCCATTGGCAGCGGCGGCGCTGATACTGACTGGGTCGTAGACGAGTTGGCCGGTGATCCGGTCGCCGGTCTTGACGAGTTGGATCTCGAGCGGGAACCGCGCCATTGTCACTGGCACTTCGATCGTCTCGACCGAGGCACCGTTGAAGTCTTGCCATTCGATCCTTTGCGTCTGGTACGAGAACGCAACCTGGATCAGCGGCGCCCGGCCGATGCTTTGGCCGCTCGCCACGCGAGCGATCGCAGGCAGCGGGACGTGACGATCGGCCAGCGCCGCGCCTAACACGCTGCGAGCACGAGCCACCAATTCACGGAATTCGCCGGCTTCGGTCAGATCGAGGCGGATCGGCACGAGGTTGACGCAATAGCCGATGACATCGTCCAGCTCGGGTTCCGTGCGCATTGACGCTGGCACGCCGATGACCACTTCGCGCGAGCGCGCATAGCCCGCGATGACCTCGCTCAGCGCGGCGAACAGAATCATGAATTCCGTCGCGTGCAACGAACGCGAGACGGAACGGAGCTTGCCGCACACGGTCGCGCCGAGCTCGAGTTGGACTGTGACGGCTGGCTCGGCGGCGGAGCTGACCGAAGCGCGGCCGCCCAGCCAGGCCAGATCTCCCGATGCGCCCGCCAGATATTGGCGCCAGCGCTCGGTCGCGGCGGAAGCCGCCGGACTGGCAGCCCAGGAGCGATGCCATACCGCGAAGTCGCCGTAGTCGATGCGCTTGGTCTGCGAGTCGGGCGAAGCGCCGTCGCCACGGTATGACGTGACGAGCTCATGGCGGAGCAGATCCAGAGACCGATCATCGGCTGCGATGTGATGCACGGTGACGATCAGGACGTGATCGTCCTCGGTCACGCGCAACAGGCGGGCTCGTAAAGGCAGGTCCTGGCCGAGCCGGAAAGGCCGCTTCACCTCTGCGGCGATGCGTTGCGATATCTCGGACGCCGTGACCGGTTCGACCCGCAGCGAGAGAGGCGGCTGTTGCTGCAAGCAGGCAATCGGTTCGCCATTTTCAACGATGATCGTCGAGCGCAAACATTCGTGCCGTGCCACGACGCGGTTCAACGCGTGCTCGAGCCGGGCGCAATCGAGGGCGCCGTGAATTCGCACCGCCTGGCCCATATTGTAGCGAGCGTCGCCGTCGGCGCCGAACCGCTCGACGTCGAGCCAGAGCCCCTCCTGTGCGGGTGCCAGACGCCAGCGCGATGGATCCCGGCGCAGCGAACCGAGCCGCACGTCCGCGCCGTCCGCTTCATCCGCGGTCAAGCGGCCTCGGCTTTGCACCGCACGCGCGAGGCCGCCGATATCGCCGCACTGCAAGAGTTCGGCGACCGACAGCGTTGCGCCGAGCGTGTCGCGCACTTCCCTCAGCAAGCGAATCGCCGTGAGAGAATCGCCGCCGAGATCGAGAAAATTCTCGTCTCGAGCGACCTCCTCCAGGCCGAAGCAGCGCTGCCAGATTTCGGCGAGCCGGCCCTCGAGATCGCCGCGGGGCGCCGCGCCGCAGGTTTGCCGGCGCAGCCCATGCGCCGGTAGCGGCAGCGGCAGCGCTGCAACATCGATTTTGCCGGAAGCGGTCCGCGGCAGTTCGGCAATGGTTACGACAAACGCCGGAATCGCGCGGCGTTCCAGCCGAGCGACGAGAAAGCGATGAAGATCTTCCCGATCGAGAGCCTCGGCAACGACGTAAGCAACCACGCGCTTGCGCATGCTCCCGTCCTGCGTGGTCGTATCGCGCGTGCTCACGACGGCCTGGCGAATGCCGGGGTAGCCGAGCAGGACATTCTCGATTTCCGCCGGCTCGATGCGGATGCCGGCCAGCTTCAGCTGCCGGTCGGCCCTTCCGGCAAACTCCAGGATGCCGTCCGGCCGCTGCAGTCCGAGATCTCCCGTCCGATACGCACGCACGCCGCCAAGCTCAACCGGAAGCCGCACGAAACGCTGTTTTTCTTCCGCCGCGTCGTTAACATAACCGCGCGCCAAACAAGGTCCGCTGACAACGATCTCACCGGTGGTCCCGGGCGGCACCTGTCTTAACGTGTCGTCGAGAATATCAATGCGCACGTTGGCGTTCGGGCGCCCGATCGGCAAGATTGCGCCATGCGCCCCGTCGCCGGTTTTCCAGCACGTGACATCGATCGTCGTCTCGGTTGGACCGTAAAGATTGTAGAATGTCGCCGGTAGCCGGCCCATTTTCTTGAGCAATGCGGCGGGTGCCGGCTCACCTCCGAAGAACACCTTGTTGAGACATCGACAATCTTCTATGCCCGGCTCGTCCAGCAAAAGGGCGAGAAACGAAGGCACCGTTTGGATCACCGACACATCCCAGCGTCGTATCAAAGCGACGTGAGCAGCCGGATCGCGGTGATCCTGCGGCCCGGCGATG
>JASHXZ010000684.1 GCA_030043285.1 Xanthobacteraceae bacterium
GCTGGTGCGCATCGAAATGTGCGGGGCAGAATTCGCCCAACACCATCTGCTCGAGCGCGCCGGAGCCGGCGTCGGTCTTGAGCGGCAGCATGCGCGACAGCACGTCCCAGGGCGCGACGATGTAGCCGACTCGCAAGGCCGGCGCGATCGACTTCGAGAACGAGCCGATGTGAATGACGCCGCCGTTCTGGCTCATGGCGTACAGCGCCGGCGGCCGGGTCCCGTCCCAGATGAGGTCGGAGTAGCAGTCGTCCTCGAAAATCGGCACGCCGTATTCGCCGGCGAGCCGCAACAGCGCGACGCGTCGCGCTTCGCTCAAGATCGTTCCGGTCGGATTTTGCACGGTTGGCACCGTGTAGATGTATTTCGGCCGCACGCCGCCGCGTTTGAGCTCGGCGAGCGCAGCCGCAAGCGCGTCGACGCGCATGCCGTCGCGGTCGAGTGGAATGCCGACGGCGTGCACGCCAAGCCGGGCCAGCCTCGTCAGCGCGCCCTGATAGGTGTCCTGCTCGATGATGACCGTGTCGCCGCGCTTAAGCAGGATGCCGTTGACGAGATCGAGCGCCTGCAGCGAGCCCGAGACGATGAGGATTTCGTCAGCCGTGCAGGCTATGCCGGCGGTGCGCTTGAGCTTGGCGGCGAGAAATTCGCGGAGTGGCCGGTAACCCTGCGGCCCGCTGTTGAGCCCGTAGGTGGCGAGCGTTGCGCCCTCGCGCTTGAGCACCGCATTGGCAGCGGCCACCAGCGCATCGACCGGCAACAATTCGGAATCGTTGTGGCCGCCTACGAAATTGTATTTGGCGAAGCCGGTCCATTTGGCGGCCGGCGGCGGCAGGCCAGGCACCAGCGCTTGCGAAAAATCGAATACGGTCATGAACAGGTCCCCTCCCTCGCCCGGACACTAGTACGAAACGAAGCGACACGGCTACCGCGCGCCCCCGCGCAAATGCTCGACCAGTTGCCGGCCGTAGAGCGGCAGCTCCTTCATGTTGCGGATGCAGATCGTCAGATCGCGCGCCGCCCAGGGATCGGTGAGCGGCACCAGCGCAATCGCCATGGTGCGCATCACCCGCCGCGCGGTGGTCTCCGGCACGATGCCGATGCCGACCTTGCATTCGACCAGCCGGCACACCGCGTCGAAGCTGCGCAGCTGGACGCGCAAGCGCAGCGGCCGACCGATGCGCACCGCCTTCGCGGCCAGGAACCGCTGCAGCGCGCTGGCGCGGTCCAGCCCGACGAAGTCGTGATCGAGCACCTCCTCGAAGCCGATCCTGGCGCGCTTCGCCAACGCATGATCGCGGGCGACAACGAGCACGAAGCGATCGCGGCGGAACGGATAGGTCTCGAGCCCGCCCGCATCCACCGTACCGGCGACGATGCCGAGGTCGGCGACGCCCTCGGCGATCAGCCCGACGATCTCGTCGCTCAGCCGTTCCTCGAGATCGACGCTGACGTTCGGGTGCGCAGCGAGAAATGAGCTGAGCGCTTCGGGCAGAAATTCGGTCAACGCGTTGGTATTCGACAGCACGCGAATCTGGCCGGCGAGGCCGCCGCTATAGGCGCCGAGATCCTCGTGCAGGCGCTCGGCCTGGCGCAGCATGGTGCGGGCATGCTGCAACAGCGTGCGGCCGGCCTGGGTCGGCACCACGCCCTGGCGGCCGCGCGTGAACAGCGCGACGCCGAGCGCGTCCTCCATGTTGCGAATGCGCGTTGAGGCTGCCGCCAGCGCCAGATGCGCGCGCTCCGCGCCGTGGGTGATGCTGCCCGCTTCGGCGACGTGGCGGAACAAACTTAGGTCGGTAAGATCGAAGCGCATGGACGCTCATACCCTTCGGATTTCGCGAAAGCAGACTATTCGAAAAGCCCATTGTATGTAGCACCGTTCAAACTAATCTTTCGCCTATGGCGAAACAAGTCGCGAACCGGCGGCGCGACGCGCGGCTGCCCTTCGGATTTGCCGCCACCGTTTGGATTGGCTAGGAACGCCGCACATCCCGCGCGCCGGTTCCGCAAACGAAGCGGCCGGACTTCACGGACGGACATGGATTGATGGCCGAATCACGTTCGCTCGACGGACGCCCCCCCGCACAGCGGCCGCTGTCGCCGCATCTGCAGATCTACCGGCCGATGCTGACGATGATGATGTCGATCGTGCATCGCATCACCGGGGGCGCCAACTATTTTGGCACGGTCCTGCTCGCCTGGTGGCTCAATGCCGCCGCCGGACCGAGCGGCTATGCCAGGTTCCAGGCGTTTGCCGGTTCCTGGATCGGCCGCATCATCCTGTTCGGCTACACTTGGTCGGTGATCCATCACATGCTGGGCGGCATCCGGCACCTGATCTGGGATACCGGCCGCGGCTTCGGCCCGAACGAACGCGAGTGGCTTGCCGCCGCCAACCTGATCGGCTCGATCGCCATCACGATCATCCTCTGGATCATCGGGCTGCTGGCGGTGGGAGGTTCGCAATGAGCGCGCCCCGACACATCCGCACGCCGCTCGCCCGGGTCCGCGGCTTCGGCGCCGCGCGATCCGGAACCGACACGTTCTGGCACCAGCGCGTCACCGCCATCGCCAACGTGCCGCTGACCATCGCAGCCATCATCATCATCATCATTCTGCTCGGCCGCAATCAGGCCGCGGTTGCGCAGATTCTCGGCTCGCCGCTGGTCGCCATCATCATGCTGCTATTCGTCGTATCGGTCACCGCCCATATGAGGATCGGCATGCAGGTGATCATCGAGGACTACGTGCACAATGATTCGCTCAAGCTCGTTCTACTTTTGAGCAATTCGTTCTTTGCCA
>JASHXZ010000685.1 GCA_030043285.1 Xanthobacteraceae bacterium
CAGCAAGCGCATCGCTTTTCGCCGCCAGGCGTTCTTGGTTATTATTTTGGCCTTACATTGGATGCCGCATTTGATGAGGCAATGTATTATGGAAATGGAACAATCAACAACGACTATATGATTTTAGTGATAGATTGTTATCTTGACAATCTCTTGTATTTGGCACACCCGCTCGTCCTGTACGACGTATGGAAAAAATCCGGCCTCGAAACCACATCCATATTTGACGCATATTTGCGGCTGATGACTGGAGAGACCAGTAATAAAGTGTGCGATCATTTCGGAAACTGGGCGCGACGGAATGGATACGATGGGCTGATCTATCCATCGGCTAGGTATGGGCAACAGGAGAAACTTAAGTTGGCGATATCCGAAGGAAGAACAATTTTTCCAGTTGTCAACTTTGTTCCGCTTGGCACCAAAATCTGTGCATTCTCCGTCGAACCTGCGATGTGGTACCATCGTGAGTTAATTCATTATCTGGCTGATATTGAAAATCCAGGAGATAGCGTTCCGTTATACGCAGAGCCAAATGTGGTCCTCTTCAGTAATCGCCAGATAACTGGATTTGATCGTCCGATATTTTATTTCACAATGCGCTTAGATCAACGGGCGCTTATACAAAAAGCTGATCGCAGGATAAGCAGCAAAGAATATACGCGCTTTGCACTAAATGACGATGGGTCGGCCGCTATATTTTTTCGCTCCCCTTACAACATTTCGCGATATGACGCGCCCTCTCAATTGGTGGCTAGGCTCGCCCGTGATGTGCAATCCGAGTGATTTCCCCGGTGGTTCGCTTTATTCTGCAAATCGCGTGGTCCCTCCCGTCGTCTTGTCTCGCTGGTAATTTTATTTAGCATCGCGGGGTTCTTGCACGATATGTACGAAATCACCTGGGCCTGCGGCCATAGGTCCCGCATCGTTTGGGTGCATGACAAGAATTGTCGCTTGACCAGCTATGGCCGGCGCAGGTTTCCTAATTATCCAATCGATATACGAACCCTCGCATCCAAACACGAAATTTGCATCGTGACGACCGGCAGAAAGCTGCTTCGGCTCAGTCTTGACGCGGGTCCCATTGGTCGCGACTTTGGCGAGCACAGCCCCGTCTAACGACAGCGTTCCATAGCACGTTACATTGTCAGAAGGCGCTTCGATTTTGGTCCCGAGTTGATACGTGCCAGCCGTGCGGGCAACAAACTTTGCTGATGCGCTTGCGGCGATATTTTGCTGAAGGCCCTTAGAAGACCCCATGAATTCTTTCACAAGGGTTCCTTGGGCAAACACCGGACCGGGTTCCGTGTAGTGGCCAATCACACCAGGATCGAGCGCTATTTCTCCGGCCGAGAAAGATGCCGTTCGGAGCTGCACTTCCCAGCCCGGAGGTTCTTTTAAAGTGAGCTCAGGCTTCATAATTTTATTTTGTGGTGGAGGGACGGTTCCCGAATATTCCGCCGGCAGAGAGCGTCCTGGCGAAAGTCGCCCCAGTATGAACGTTGTCACTGTGGCCGTCGCGCCAACTGTGGCTGCAATCACACCGCCGTAGACCGGCCCTAAGGCAGGGTGGGCTTGTAGGTGCTTCTTGAACCTTTCCCAAAGAGACATTCAGATCGATACCCGCTATGTCAGTAGCGACACAATCATCACAGCATCATCGTAGAATCTGCAACCCGAAGGGTCAATGCGGCCGCTGCGATTACCAGCCCGCAAGAACTGCCGATCGACGGCCTGAAGGCAGAATTCTTTCGAGCGAGGACCGCGTGTTCGTAGCGATCGTCGGGACGATCTTGCGTTTTTTCATCATCGTCCCTTCGCGCCGCTAACTCGCCTCCCAAGGCGTCCTCTCTTTGTGCCCGGTTCTGCCGCGGCGCGCGGTCCTGTCAAAGCCGCTCGCTTCCGCCCCCGGATCAAGAGTCCGGGGTTGTGCAGCTCCGCGCCCTCCGGGTGTCCTCCCGCCTTCGCTGCGCTATGGCGCGGCAGGTCGGACAGCTTGTGACAGTCCCGCTTTTCCGCCTCGGCCTTCGAACGGGCATCGACGCCGCCATTGGGGCGGGTTCATAAGCGAAAGGACAGTGCTATGACGAAAGAAACCAACAAATCCCGCCCGACGCATCGCGTGTACGCGGTGAGCAAGAACGGCGAGAAGAAGTTCTGGCAGCCGATCGGGGCCATGTGGGCTCACGCCGATGCCAACGGCTTCAACCTGCGGATCGACTACATGCCGCTCAACGACGCCGAGATCGTCGTCCGCGTCGCGGGCGACAAGCAGGCCGAGAACGCCGGGGCCGCTCAATGAGCGCTTCGGCCTTCGCCGAAAGGGCCGCCCCTCGGGGCGGCCCTTAGCGCGTAAGGACAGGGGGGCGAGGCGCCGCGCCTGCGATGCAGGCGCGGCGGGTGGCCGGTCACGGCGAGAAGTCTCGCCGCATCAGCACGAAACGGATATTGCGCAGGTTCGCTTCGGCGTCCGCGCGCTCGACCGAGCCTTCCGGAAAGGAAGTTAGTTCGTTCGCGATCCGCGCCGCGAGCTGGCAAAGCTCGCTCCGCGTCAGGCGCATCAGTTCGGTTATCGTCAGTACGCGCATGGTTTCCTCCATCGTTCCGGCCGCGCCAATCGCGGCCTTCTGGGAGGCCCCTGCGCCGGAAGGAGGCGGGCGCACCTCTGGCCGCAACGCAGAGGAGGAGCGCGCCAGCACTTGCGTCCATCGAGCCGAGGAACGGTGTTTCCTGGCCGGAAGACGGACGCGGTTGGTGAGGACGGCGGCGGAGGAAAAACGCGTGCGGGCGGTAGCCGGATTGATGAGCCGCGCGGGCGAGCCTTTGCGGCGAGCGGCGCCGCGAAGGAAGTGATGTCGTTTCAGGGAGGCGAGGACGCCCGCGAACGCCAGCGGCCTACGCGATATCTTCGTGCTGATGTAGCGGCGCACGGATTGCCGTGACCGGCAGCACCGCGCCACCAGCGCTCGCGCCCATCGAGCCGAGGAACAGTGTTGGGTCTTTGAGTCACACCAATGGCTTGACTCCTCAGAATCCCCGCGTATGTTCCCTATATGTTCTCAATATTCCCGACGAAGTGCGTTTCGCCATTAGCTTCGGCTTGCAAAAGGGGCTGCGCTCCGTTCGCGCCAAACGTGCCACAGCTGATGCCGCGATGAAGTCGCTACTGACATGACAAGGCCACGACAGAAACAGGCGGAGCGCCGGACCTTGGACGCGATCTTCGCCGCGCTGGGACTGCGACCGGATCGAGCGCCGGAGGAAGGCGAGACACCTGATTTCATTGTGCACCTCGCCGGCAGGGCCATCGGCGTCGAAGTCACGATGTATCAGTCGGGCGACGCGGTCGAGGGCGGCCTACCACGCCGCGCCGTTGAGAACGAATGGGATGTCCTGAAGAACGCAGCCGATGCATTTCGGGCTATTCACCCTAAAATCCGCGATGTAAGTGTTGGATTAATGTTCAGCGGTGCGGTTCCTCCCCGCAAACATCACCAAGCCTTTATCGATGAAGTCCTCGCCTTCGCGAAGGCTCATGAAAGCGAATGGACCTGCACGAGATCGGCCTACTGGCCTCGACAGTTCCCCAGTCCACTCATGCGAGGTTATCTCCGCACTCTCTATCTGCGCCACGATGAATATGCGGAATGGTACTCCAGCGTCACGGCCGGATATGTGACGCGGCCGGATCACTCGATTGCGGCTATCGTTGCGCAGAAATCCACCAAGACGTTTCGGCCAGCCGACGAGCTTTGGTTGGCGATCCAGTGCAGCACGCGAATATCCGAACTGGTGCTGGAGTTCGACGGTGTCGCCGATTTTCAAAGCGTACCCAGTCTGGACCCATACGCTTTCGAGCGGGTCTTCTTTTTCACTTTTACCGGCACTTTTGAATGGACGCGTGGCGCGGGTTGGCGTCAACTAACCGCTCCGACTGCGTCACGACCGTTCGCTAGCTTAGATCGCGTATGATGTGTTCCTGCGCTCCGATGTTCTTTCCGCGTGAGGGAACAACCGATCGATCGTTTGCACCACCTGGCTTGCCATCACTCTGGACATTAATATCTTCCTAATGCGCTCTGCGTGCGGCTCGGGTTATTTGCGCTCTTGCCAAAGTTGTTTCATTTCGCGCCCCAGGCCGTCAAGATCGGGATATATCACTGACTCGGTCACCCCACTGTCTCGCAGTTCCCGTCGAAGCGACCGGCGGCAATTTCCGTCGATA
>JASHXZ010000686.1 GCA_030043285.1 Xanthobacteraceae bacterium
GGCGACGATGCAGGGGCGGACGTAAAAGCCGGCCTGCTTGAGCGCGAGCAAAAATGCGCCGGTCTGCGGCTCGGGCTCGACCAGATCGTCAGCGTCGCCGGTGACGAGCAGGACCGCGAGCGCGTTGTTGGCGAGCGTCGCATAGCTGATCGGCGAAGCGTCGAAATAGAGCTGACGGTCCGCCATCGGCGGCACGCCCAGAAAGCGTTCGACGATGTTGCCGGTCGGCCACTGCACCTGAGAACTGGTCCACATCGCCGCCATGTCGTAGATGCCGTAAACCGCGACCAGCGCCTTCACGTCGGTGCTGACGGAAGCAAATGGGTCCTGCGGATAGAAGCGGGCGAATTTCTTGCCGGCGAGCGCGGCGAGCGCCGCAAGATGGCCGCCCGCGGAGGAGCCAAGGAGTCCGATGCGCTGCGGATCGACGCCGAATTCGCCGGACTTGCCGCGCATGAATTGCACCGCCGCGAGCACATCCTGCACGGCCTGCGGAAACATTTTGGTCTTGGTCGCGAGCCGGTAACTGATGGCGAACAGCGCCGTGCCGCGCGCCGCCAGATACGGCCCCCAGAATTGGAAGGCGCTGCGCGCGCCCTGAAACCAGGCGCCGCCATGCACGGCAACCAGCGCCGGCGCCGCTTTGGCGCCTTTCGGCAAATAAAGGTCGCCAACCAACTCGACACCGTCGTGGCTGGCGTACGCGATGCCGCTTTTGATCTGCACCGAATCGTCGGTCATGTTGCTGAAACCTCTTTGTCTTGTCGGGCGAAGAAATCCATGAGCAGCCGATTGGCCTCGTCGGCGCGCTCGATGTTGGGGCAGTGGCCGCAATCATCGAGCACGTGCAGCTCGGCGTCGCGGAATTTCGCCGCCAGCTCGTTGGCGTAGCCGGGCATGCGCAGCTTGTCGTTGGCGCCCGCAACGATCAGCGTCGGCACCTTGATGTTGCCGTAGGGCGTGTTGTCGGGTTGGCCGAAACGCTCGCGCTCGGCCGCTTGCGGATTTTTGAAGCGCACCGCGGCGGTGCATTCCCAGGCGCCGGGCAGGAGGCTCATCTGATAACGGCGCTCCACATGCGCCTCGTCCGCGGGCCAGTGCGGCGCGAAGAACATGGCGCGCACGATGGCGCGCATCGCCTCGCGCGTGCAATCGTAATTGAGCAGCACGCGGCGATGCTCGTTGTCCGGCGAAAAGCCGCCGGCCGAGATCAGCGCCAGCGCACGGATCGGCCAGCCGTCCGGATCGGCGGCGAGCCCGCGGGCGAACAGGCTGCCGCCCATGGAATTGCCGACGATGTAGGAATCCTTGACGCACATCAGGTCGAGAAAGCGCCGCAGGTGGGTGAGGCGGCGTGCCTGCCCCTGCGCGAAGTCGTGGATCTTATCGGTGCGGCCGAAGCCGAGCCAGTCCGGCGCCAGCACGTGATAGCGCTCGGCGAGCTTGGGCAGCACGAATTCCCAGCTGATCTCGGCGCAGCCACCGAACTCGCCCGAGTGCAAGAGCACGACCGGGCGGCCGTCGCCGGCTTCGAGATAATGCGTGCGAATGCCGTCGACCGACACGTAGCGGCTGTGGACCTGCAAGCGCTGCTCCTCCGATCGGAGGCCGTGTCATAGCAACCGCGAGCGGGGGCGTCACGGCTGCGGCTCCCCCATTCAGCGGTCACGGAGGGCATTCGCGCGAGGGGGGCATGCAGCAGTGCATGGAGCAGGCTTGCTGGCGGAATTGACAGGTTATGCCGCTCGTTCAATAACGGGAAATGCGTCTTGTCCGGTCAAAAACGCGCGTAGCGTGGGTGAAAATCGCCCGACCAAATGGGGGAGGGCGATGTCGCTGACGATGGAAGCCGCAACGCCGTCGCTTGTCGTCAACGGCACCCGGATCGAGATGATGGAGCGCGGCACGGGTCGGCCGCTGCTGTTTCTGCATGCCGAGAACGGCACCGAGCCGGCGCTCGCTTCGATCGAGGCGCTCGCCAAAGGCGCGCGCGTCATCGCGCCGACCCATCCCGGTTACGGCCGCTCCGAATTGCCTAACGGCATGCGATCGGTCGACGATCTTTCGTATTTTTATCTCGACTTGCTCGACCAGCTCGATCTGCGCGACGTCGCATTGGTCGGCGTGTCGCTCGGCGCCTGGCTCGCCGCCGAAATCGCGGTGAAGTCGACGCAGCGGCTGTCCAAGCTCGTCATGGCCAACGCGGTCGGCGTCAAGATCGGTGATCGCGAGACCCGCGACATCGTCGATATCTTCGCGCTCACCGAGAAGGAATTCATCGAGATCGCTTATTGCGATCCGGCGGCGGGTACGCGCGATTACAAAGCGCTGCCCGATGCCGAAGTTTTGGCCGCGGCGCGGGCCCGCGAGGCGACCGCGCGCTTTGCCTGGAATCCCTATTTCCATAATCCGCGGCTGAAAAGCCGGCTGCACCGTATCCGCATCCCGACGCTGTTCCTGTGGGGCACCCATGACCGCATGCTCAGCGAGACCTATGGCCGCGCCTATGCGGCGTTGATCCCGGGCGCGAAGTTCGCGCCGATCGAGCGCGCCGGCCATTTCCCGCACCAGGAACAGCCGCAGGCGTTTGC
>JASHXZ010000687.1 GCA_030043285.1 Xanthobacteraceae bacterium
GACCGGTGACGATGATGATGATCACCGCGATGATCTTGGAGACCGGGCCCTGGACCGATTGCAGGATCTGCTGGAGTGGCTGCTCCCACGGCATGTTGGAGCCCGCCGCGAACGCCGGGGAAACCAGAACAGTCGTCGCGACGAATGCCGCAATTGCAGCTATGCTTCTATCGCGGCGCGCGGGCAGATCAGTCATGTGCGGACTCCGGGGTTGCAAGGTCGACGGCGGGGGCGAGGACGTAATCGCCGTCACGTCGCAAACCTTCGACGCGGGCGAGCTCAGCCAGGCGGCGTTCCGAACCGCGGCCCGACAGCACGGCAACGACATTGATGGTCTCGGCAATCAGGGCGCGCGGCACGGTGACCACGGCTTCCTGGATGAGCTGCTCGAGCCGGCGCAGCGCGCCCAGCGCTGAGCCGGCATGGATCGTGCCGATCCCGCCCGGATGGCCGGTTCCCCACGCTTTCAGAAGGTCGAGGGCTTCGGCGCCGCGCACCTCACCGATCGGGATACGGTCCGGGCGAAGCCGCAGCGACGAGCGCACCAGATCGGACAGTGAGACAATGCCGTCCTTGGTGCGAAGCGCGACCAGGTTCGGCGCTTTGCATTGCAGCTCGCGGGTATCCTCGATCAGGACCACCCGGTCGGCAGTCTTGGCCACTTCGGCAAGGAGCGCATTGACCAGCGTGGTCTTACCGGTCGAGGTGCCGCCGGCAACGAGAATATTGCGGCGTTGCGCAACAGCGCTGCGCAGGATTCTGACTTGATCTGTCGTGATGATCTTTGCGGCGGCGTAGTCATCGAGCGTGAACACCGCAACGGCTGGCTTGCGAATGGCGAAGGCCGGCGCTGCCACGACCGGCGGAATCAACCCCTCGAAGCGTTCGCCGGTCTCCGGCAACTCCGCTGAGACGCGGGGTGATGCGGGATGAACTTCCGTACCGACGTGATGTGCGACCAGGCGCACGATGCGTTCGCCATCTGCGGCAGACAGCGTTTCGCCGGTGTCCGTAAGACCCTCGGTGAGTCGATCGACCCATAGACGGCCGTCAGGATTGAGCATCACCTCGACCACGGCGGGGTCTTCAAGCCATACGACGATTGCCGGTCCGAGCGCAGTGCGCAACATGCGCGCACCGCGCGAGATCGCTTCCGACTTACGAGAAAGTGCCCCAGCCACGATCCCCACCCTTAGCGACCGCTTCCAATGCGGCCGACGTGGGGATGATTAGAAAGAGGCAAATGTCGTTGAGCGCAACAAGCTGAATGGGATCGTAGGGCGTTGGCGCAGAATTACAGGCAATAGCGAAACCAGCAGCCACACTGAGAAGCCGGATGCGGCAGCCGATCGACTTAATTGCGGCGTGGACCCCGTTAACGCGTCACCACGACCGGATTGCTGCAAGTTAGAGGATGGCAAGATAATTGGCCGTTTAGTCCGCTTGCTACGATGCACCGCCCCCGTCCGGTACTCTCGACATACGTAGAAGGCGGGCGTCGGCCGCAAACCGCCTGCGTCCACGGCTTGCCTCTGACGGCAAAAACAGGGTTCGAGTCCCTGGGGAGCGCCAATGATTCCAATGGCTAACGGTATAAGCCGGAGTTTTCGCCAGCCGCGTACCTACCTTTTACCTAAAAGGTCGCGCTCGGCGAACTCGAAGAGGCGAGGCCAAGCTGTGGATCCCACCTAACCCCTACCGGCCCCGGCGACGGGAGGGCTTCTCCTCTTCGAAAAACGGCGCGAGCTTCACCCCGAGCGCTTCGGCCAGGTGCCACAACGTCACGATGGTAGGGTTGCGCTGGCCTAATTCGAGGCCGCTGACGTAAGCGCGATCTACGCCCATGCGCTGAGCAAGCGCAGCCTGCGACAGCCCGGCCGCAATCCGCAACCGCCTCACATTTCGCCCGACCATCCGCCGTACGTCTTCCGACATTGGCGTAATCGGGCAGGATGTGCAATAAATTGCGACGCATTATAATGCACGCACGCCCAAAGTGACGTTCCGAGTCCACATCGGCCATGGCTAGCACGACAAAAGAAGCGCTGATAGCAGGTGTGGTGACGATTTGGGCGCGACACATGCCGACGGCCGCGTTTGCCCAAGCGCCGTCAGCCTATGGGACCACGACTCAACCGTAGCCGGCAGATGGGAAAGGGGTGTCGGCCCACGTTGTAAGCCTGTCTGGTTCCTCGGACGCCGCGGTGAGTACGCGGCCGATGCGGCTTACGGCGTCGCGGATCATGAAATCGATTCGGTCTGCGGCTGTTTCCGACTGACGCCTGCTCATGGCCGTGGCCGGCCTCCGGTGTGGCGAAAATGCAATACTTATTCCGTGTATAACCAAGTCCCCACCACACTAGAATTGTGCTACCCACCGCAATTATCTATGATCGTAGGTGTTCACACTACCATCGTAAGCCGCATCGCAGGTACGGGAGGGTCCGGCGAATGAGCAAAATCGAAAGTCGCCTGTTCCACTATTTCGTAGCGGTCGCCGAGGAGCTTCATTTCGCCCAAGCGGCCGAGCGGCTGGGCATCACGCCGCCGACGCTCACGCAGCAGATCCAAAAGCTTGAGCGCGAGCTGGGCGTCAAGCTACTGAAGCGGAGAGGCAATACCAAAGTCGTCATTACCGATGCTGGCCTTCGTTTTCTAGCCGGCGCTCGCGAAGTGCTGCGCCACATTGAAGAGACGACGACCGTGGCTCGGAAGGCCGGGCGCGGCGAGTTGGGCCGGATTGAACTTGGCTTCATGCTCTCGGTGTCCAGCGCCGGCTTACTGGACAACTGGATCGGGCCGTTCGAGCAAGCCAATCCGGCGATCGAGATCGCCACGCACAGGCTGGGGTCGATGGCGCAGGTGCTCGCCGTCATGACCGACAAGCTGGATGCTGGTTTCGCGCGCACGCCGACCAAATATCCATCGGGCGTCCGAGGCTTCGAAGTCTACCGCCAGGGCATGGCGCTGGCGCTGCCGCGCAAGCATCCGCTCTTGCGGCACAAGGCCATCAGCCCCGCGATGATCGCGCGCGAGGCGTTCGTCGGTCTCTCGCACGAGCTTGACTTCGGGTTCTTGAGCTATACCGGAGCCGTCGCCGCCATCGGCGACTTCACACCGCGCGTGGTCAGGCGCGAGGATGATTTCATCGCGGTGCTGGGGTATGTCGCCCGCGGCCATGGCATCGCAGTTGTGCCGGAGTTGCTTACGAAAACGACGACCTTTTCCAACGTCATCTTCCGTAACATCGCGGCCGATCCGGCGCCCCGGATGTCAATTTCTTTCCTCTATAGCAGCGATCCGTCGTCATCGGCCAAATTGCTGATCCGGCACATGCAACATCACGCGCTCCGAAATGGCGGCAAGGGCACCACTCCGCCTCCTGACGGGACGCCGCCGAAGAGTCTTGCGCACCAAGTTTTCTCGCGGATCGCGGCGTGAACCTCCTTCGCCGCAAAGTTCTGTCACTCTCGATCGGTGCCGCGGCATGGCCGTTCGTTCCGCGCTTTGCAAGAGCGGACTCGCCGGCTACGCGGCCCATGCATATCCTGGTCGGCTACTCAGTTGGGGGCATCGTCGATCTTTCAGCACGGCTGATCGGACAAGTGCTGCCGCAAAAATTAGGTCAATCGGTCGTGGTCGATAACCGACTCGGCGCTGGCGGCAATATCGCCACCGAAGCCGTGGTCGGGGCGCGGCCCGATGGCGACACGCTGATCCTGGCTGCCCCATCTAGCGCGATCAATGCGAGCCTCTACAAGAATTTGCCGTTCGATTTCATCCGCGACATCGCCATGGTGGCTGGTATCTGGCAAGACCAGCAAGTGCTAGTCACCAACCCCGCGGTCCCCGCCAAAAGCCTTGCGGAATTGATCGCCTATGCCAAGGCTAATCCAGGCAAGATCAATATGGCATCGGCGGGAAACGGCTCGACCCCGCATATGGCCGGCGAACTCTTCATGATGATGGCCGGAGTTTCGATGGTGCACGTGCCTTATCGCGGCGGCGGGGACGCGCGCGGTGACTTGGTGACAGGCCGCGTGCAGCTCATGTTCGCTCCTATAGTCGAATCGATGAGCTTTATCAGCGACGGGCGCTTGCGGGCGCTCGCGGTTACGAGCTTGAGCCCATCGCCGCTGTTGCCGGGAATTCCGCCGGTGGCGTCCGTTGTTCCCGGCTACGAGGTCATCGGGTGGTACGGTCTCGGCGCGCCCAAGGCAACGCCGGTAGGCACGATCACGGCACTCAATAAGGCCGTGAACGCATGTCTCGCCGAGCCCGCACTCGCGAACCGCATTCGCGAGTTGGGTGCCAAGCCGTGGGTCATGAGCCCGCGCCAGCTTGACGCCTTCGTCGTCGACGAAACACAAAGATGGGCCAAGGTTGTCAAATTCTCCGGCGCGAAGGTGGATTGATTGCGCGCCCGACGGTATCCATAACGGCGTGCGGGGATGAAGAGCTAGGGGGTCATGACGCCCTTTTTGATGGCGCGGTGGGCTTTGTTTTTCCGCCATGTTGACCTTGCCGGATTGACCATGGCAGTCGATTAAATTGGCGATATTTTTGGGTCGTGTCTCAGCTTGGCCAGACACGACCGTGAGGCGGAACGACTGAAGCATGATGCGAAGTTATTGGTCGTGAAGGTGCTGATCCTCGGAGCGGCCGTCTA
>JASHXZ010000688.1 GCA_030043285.1 Xanthobacteraceae bacterium
TTCGGCGCCAACATGGGCAAATACCCCACCCTGTCCTCGATCGCATCGCTCGCCTACGACTGCCGGCGCGCCGAGCGCTTTCGCGGGCAACTGTTCGATGCGCTGCGCCTGATCGAGCGCGGCGATCTCGTGCCTTCCGAAATGATTGGCTCCTGGGCCGGCGAGCTCGGCCAGACCCAGATGATGCCGACCGAATATTTCAAATACGCGGTCGACTATGACGGCCATGGCAAACGCGACCTCATTCACGACGTGCCCGACGTGCTCGGCTCGACCGCGCATTATCTGCTCGGGCTCGGCTGGAAGCGCGGCGAGCCCTGGCTCACCGAAGTGCATGTACCGGCGCGGCTGCCGTGGGACCAGGCCGACCTCGACATCAAGCTGCCGCGGAAAAAATGGGCGGCATTGGGTGTCACGCTGGCCGACGGAAGGCCGCTGCCGGAGGACGAGTTGCCGGCGTCGCTCCTCTTGCCAATGGGCCGCTTCGGCCCGGCGTTTCTGGTCTATCCGAATTTCGACGTTTATCTGCAGTGGAACAATTCGCTGGTCTATTCGACCACGGCTGCGTATCTCGCCACCCGCATCGCCGGCGCAGCTCCGCTGCATCGTGGCAACCCGCCGCCGGCGCTGCCCTTCGAACAGGTGAAGGAACTGCAGACACTCTTGGTGCGCGCCGGCTACGACGTCGGCAAGATCGACGGCTTTTTGGGCCTGAAAAGCCGCCAAGCGGTCAAAGCCATGCAGCTCAAATTCGGCCTGCCGGCAGATTCCTACCCGACTGAGGAACTGCTCGCGCGGCTGCGCAGCCAAAGGTAGGGTGGGCGAAATCGCATTCAACCAACAAAACGCTTGCACCTGCGTTCACGTGCGATTTTTGCCCACGCGCCGCTCGGGAGCCGCGTAGGCATTGCGCATGGGCGCAGTAAAAAAACGGCGCGTATACGGTTGAGGTAATCCATGCCCACAAAAGTCCGCCGCGTCGTCACCGGCCATGACGCTGCCGGCAAATCCGGCTTCATCATCGATGCGCCGACGCCGCACGTGTTCAGCCGCACCAAGGGCAGCGCCATCGTGCACGAAGTGTGGGAGACCGCGCGCACGCCGGCTGACAATCGCGGCAGCGCCGACGCCATCGCCCGCGGCGCACGCCTGCCGCCGCCGAAGAACGGCTCGGTGTTTCGCGTCATCGAATATCCGCCGGATAGCGAACGCCTGGGCGCCATCGCACGCGAGCACGCGCTCCCTGATCCGTCCGGCCGCGCCGACGCGAGCGACCGCAACAATCCGCGCCATGCCGGTTTCCATAAGACCGCGACGATCGACTACGCCATCGTGCTGTCCGGCGAGATCTACGCCATGATGGACCAAGGCGAAGTTCTTCTGAAAGCCGGCGACGTGCTCGTCCAGCGCGGTACCAATCACGCCTGGAGCAACCGCACCAACGAGATGGCGGTGGTGGCGTTCGTACTGATCGATGCGAAGCCGGTTTAGCGGCCCGTAGCCCGGATGAGCGGAGCGAAATCCGGGAACGGTCTTGGAGCCAATCGCCCTGCCGGAGATTTCGCGACCCTAGACGGCCGCCGCGCGTTGCGGTTCGGCGCTGCCGGCCGCTTCGCCGTCGAGTTGGCCGCCTTGTTCGGCCGGGCCATACAAGAGCGCGACGAACTTATTCCACGCCCGCACTGCAAAGGCGAAGAGTGCCGGCATGTGCTGCCGGCAGATGGCGAGCTTTTTCACCTCGTGCGGCACGTGCCAGATGCTGTGGCCGCCAGCCGGAAAGAAAGCCATGTCGCCCGGACCGAGCCGCCGCCGGTCGCCCTTCTCGTCGGTGACGAAGACCTCGCCGGACATGACGTGCAGGAATTCATCGACCGGATAGTGCCAATGAAAACGCCCGGCCGAGCAGGCCCAGACGATGGCCGCGCCGGCGCCATCGGGCGTGGTCGCCAGGCGCTTGGACCGCACCTGCGGGGTGCCTTCGATGATCCAGTCTGCGGGAATAGGAACGGGGACGAGTTCAGCTTCGTCGGTAGCGGCAATAACGACCGGATGTGGCACGGCAATCTCCAAGCCCAAGGCCGCCATTTAATCCGGCACTGCCGAACAAAGCGTAAATCACGTTTGCGCTGAGCGGCGCAGCAAATTCGTTGCGGCAGAACCCGCGAGCCCACTCACTGGGTCAGGGCAGCGGCCGCGAGCTCTGCGACGCCAAGCTCGGTCTGCGCCGAATCGCCCTCGCTCATGAGCCACGACGCCGAAAGGCCGGCCCATGCCAAAATCCACTGCAGCAGTCGCCGGCGCTCGATTGGCGCGGCGTCCGCGACTACATCAAGCCGCCGCGCGAACCGCGCCCGGTCCGTCGCCGTCGCATGATCCGGATTACAGAACAGGTTCGCATAATCGAAACCGCGCTCGCCGATCAGAGCCTTGGGGTCGATCGCGAGCCAACCGCGGCCGTCGAAATGAAGCACGTTGCCATGGTGAATGTCGCCGTGCAGCACCGTGACCTCGCTCGGCGCAACCAAAAGCTTCCGCGCGGCCTCCGCGCACAACGACAAAACACCGCCGTGAGTTTGCGCCGCCGGGAACAGATCGGCGAACCAGCGATCCAGCGGAAACAGTGCGGGCGGCGGTTTCTGGCGCGCCCGATGCAACAGCGCAATCGTTGCACACATGATGCGGACCGCCTCGCCGTCACGACCCATTCGCGCAAGCGCGGCGAGCGACGCATCTGCCGGCGCCCGCTCGAGGACAATCGCATCGCCGCGGCGCGCCAAAACACGCGCCGCGCCCTCGCCGCTCCACCATTCCATGAGATCGTTGCCGCGTGCCTCTTCGGCATCGACCGCTATTTTGAGCATCGCAGGGGCGCCACCATAGCGCACCGGCAACAGCTTACTGGTGCGCGTTACGATGGCGTTGCCGTCCGGCGTCAATCTCCAGAGTTTGAGATACGGGTCGAACAATCGCGAGCTCCGAGCGTGGCCGCGCCACGCCTACATCACGTCCCCCATCACCACCTCGCCCTCGGCCGGCGGACGCTCGTAGAATTCGGGGTTCATCCGGTTGGTCAAACCTTCGCGCTTGAGCGTCTCGGCGAATTCCTTGCGGATCGCCGGATCTTCCTGGTGATAGCCGATGGCGCTGCCGCCTTTGGACAACTCGATGGCGCCGTAATCCATAAGCTGTTCGCCCGGCACGCCGGGTTTGCGCGCGCGTTGATTGTTAGGCCCATGCCAGGCCGAGATGCGCAAACCCTCTTTGCCGATGCCGAAATGCTGGTGGTACCAGTCGCCGCTCATCGGCGCCGCCGAGACGAGGCCGACCGGCTCGTAATCCTGGCGCTTGATGAATTCGGCCTTGCCGTTCTGCCACGGCGTGGTGCCGAGCGCTTCCGGCCACGTATAGGTGTAGCCCTTGCCCTTGACGCAGACGAGCACCGCCGCCGAGGCGTGCTTGTGCGCCTTCGAATAGCGACCGGTCTCGTGCTGGCCGATCCACAGATAGAAGCGGTTCTTGGCCATGGCCGGCTCGACGCGGCGGTACCCGGGCGAGCGGCGGTTATCGAGCGGCAGGTCGCAGTTGACGATGTCGGGAATGAGATTGGTGCGCCGCATGGCGAGCCCGCGGATCGGATCGGGCTCGAGATCGTCCTTCGGCTTGAAGAAATCCTCGGCGCCGGAAAAGCGCTCCGAAAAGGTGAACGGGCAATCGAAGATGAAATCGAGATTGTCGAGGACGTTCATCACGTTCGGCGCCGTGGTGCCGCACAGCAGCAGCGCCGGCGCTGAGCCGGCATTGATGATGCGGTGATAGGCGTTGAGCGGAATGGCGAACAGCGAGCCCTTCTGCCATTCGAAGGCGTGGCGCTTGTCCTGGCCTTCCTGCCAGACTTCGGTGGTGCCGCGGCCTTCGACGACCAGCACGACTTTTTCGTAGAGGTGCCGCTCGATATTGAGGGCGCCGGCGCCGGGGACTTCGACCACGTACATGCCCCACAGCCCTTCGGTGCCGAAAAGCTGAATGAACGAGCCGCGCCCGCCAAGCCGCTTCCATGGCACCAGCGGCAGGTCCTGCACCTTGCGCACGCCGATGCCGCGATAGCAGGGCACGCCTTCGGCCTCCATGAAGCGGTCATACGGCAAAGGCTGGCGCTTGAACTTGCCG
>JASHXZ010000144.1 GCA_030043285.1 Xanthobacteraceae bacterium
ATCATGACTTACATATTGCCGCGGGCGTTCATTGTGCTGATCGGATGGGGCATCACCTGCGCCCTCATCTACAATATTTGGCCGCTCGTCGATCCGACGATCTTCATCATAGCCGGCGTATCTTGGGCTTTGGCGGGGCTCGTCTGCTTCGGCTACATGCACAGGCTGCGTGTCGAGGCAGAGGATCGGCAGAGCCGGTTTTAACGACGCCGATCACAGATGCGGCCACCTCGTTCGGGCGGCTGCAGGTGTGAGATCAACCGCCGGCGCGATTCCAGCCACGGGCGCGGTCGCCGTAGACCTCAAAGCCGTTCGGCGTCACCACGACGGTGTCTTCAAGCTTGATGAAGCCGCGTTTGGGGTGCTGCAGCGTCGTCTCGACGGAAACCACCATGCCGGCTTCGAGCGGGCGGTCGGCGTCGTAGGCGTCATAGGGCACCGGGCCGGAATTGGTGAGTCGCGGCGCCTCGTGGCTGACGAGGCCCATGCCGTGCGCCAAAAAGTGGATGTGATTGTGCAGCTTGGATTTGAGCAGCACGGTGTCTGCGGCGGCATAAACTTCCTTACCGAGCAGACCGGCGCGGATCGGCTTCATCGACGCCTGCTCGATTGCTTCGACCTCGGCCAACAAATCGACGAGCTCACTGTCCGGCTCGCCGACCACCGCCATGCGGGCGAGGTCGCCGATATAGCCGTGATAGTTACCGCCGGAATCGAGCGACAGCGGATCGCCCTTTTCCCAACGTTGATCCGACGGCGCGCGGTTCAGACTCGAGCCGGCCGCGATCAGGCAATAATCGAAGGTCAAGCCGCGCATGGTTTCCTCGCGGCGCAACGCTTCGCTCAGCTCGGCCTTGGTGGCGCCGGCACCGTGGCCGTCGATTACCGCCAGCATCGAATCGATGACCAGGTCGGAAGCGATGCGCAGTTTCTCGAGTTCCTCCGGCGTTTTACGCGCACGCAGGCGCTCGAGCACGAACAGCGCGTCCTTGATCTCGCTGTCGGGAAAAGCCTTGCGCAACACGGCCGTGGAATTCGCCGGAATGAACGCCAGCTCGGCGCCGAGCCGGCGCGGTTTTGGATCGAGCCTGCGAATGTAGGCCGCCGCCTTTTCCATGACGTCGATCGAGCCTGAACTCTTGACGTCGAGCTCCGCTACCCAGAACGGCTTCACCTCATTCTGATAATTCTCCATGCGGTGGCCGAAGAAGCCGGCCTTGTCCGGCGCGCCTTTCGGATAGACAAAAACCGGCAGGTAGCGGCTCAAGCCCATCGCATCCATCGATTCGAAGAAAAAAGCGCGATGACCGCCGAGCAGGTACTGCACATTGTGCTTGGAGGTGACCACCAGGATGTCGATACCGACTTCGTCCTTGAGCCGATCGAGCCGCGCCGTGTCGAAGGGAGCTGAGCTTTGTTTCCGTGCGATGTCGAGCATGTTCGATCTCCTGGCCGGGGCCCCTGCTGAGAGCTCAACCTAGCAAATCGGGCGCCGGTGATGAACCCGGCCGGGCGGCGCCGGGCGCCGCAACTGACGGTGGAATTTTTAACGCAGAATATATGGCACCGCGGCAAAATTTTATTCTAGGGGCGCAAGAACCAGATGCTTCATCCCCGCAATGGCTTTCCCGTCGCGACAGAGTGAATTAAAAGAGAATGATAACACAAAGCGGCGCACAAAGTTGCGACCGCCACCGAGGAGGACCCTTGGAGAGCCAACTGGCCAAACCGGCCCGCAAGCGGCGCCGCGGATTGGTTATCGCCGCCATTTGCGCAGTGTTGGCCCTTGGCGGCCTGGTCTATTGGAGCCAGATCCCCGGCACGGCCGGCGCGGGTGCCCGAGGCAAAGCGCGCACAAGCGTCCCCGTCAGTGTCGCCAGCGCCTCCCGCCAGGACGTGCCGATTTACCTTACGGGGCTCGGCACCGTCCAAGCGCTGTTCACGGTCGCCATTCATACCCAGGTCGACGGCAAGCTGCAGGACGTCTTTTTCAAGGAGGGCCAGCGCGTCCAGAAAGGCGATGTGCTGGCCAAGATCGATCCACGCCTGTACCAGGCGGCGCTCGATCAGGCCAAGGCGCGCAAGGCGATCGACGAGGCGGCGCTGGTTGCCGCCGAGAAGGACCTCGTCCGCTTCTCGACGCTGGTGCAACGAAACGCCGAGACCCAGCAGAACCTCGATCTGCAACAGTCCAAGGTCGATCAGGCGAAAGCCTCGATCGACGCCGACGTCGCCGCCATCGAGACGGCGCAGACCAACCTCGATTACACCGACATCGTAGCGCCGCACGACGGCCGCATGGGCGTGCGTCTGGTCGACCCCGGCAACGTCGTCCATGCCAGCGACCAGGCCGCCATCGCGATGCTCACGCAGACGCAGCCGACTGCCGTTCTGTTCACGCTGCCCGCGCAAACGCTCGACGACGTGCGCGCCGCCGTGGCGCGTGGCGAGGTGGAAGTGGCCGCCTACGATCGCGACAACGTTCGCTCGTTGAGCAGCGGCACGCTCGCCACCATCGACAACATGATCGATCAAACGACGGCCACCTATCGCCTCAAGGCCATGTTCGCCAACGCCGACGAGACCTTGTGGCCGGGCGAGTTCGTCAATGCGCGGCTGTTGCTGGACGTCCGCAAGGATGCCGTCGTCGTCCCGCCGGTTGCGGTGCAACGCGGTCCGCACGGGCTGTTCGCCTGGGTGCTGAAAGCTGACAACACGGTCGAGCCGCGGCCTATTACCACCGGCGCCACCACCGGCGACCACACCATCGTCACCTCTGGTCTCGCCGCAGGCGAGCGGATCGTCACTGACGGGCAATACAAGCTGCAGACAGGCGCAGCGGTAACGATCACGCCGCCACGCGCCGCGGCGCAAGGCGACCAGTCGTGAGCATTTCCGAACCGTTCATCCGCCGACCGATCGCGACGACCTTGTTGATGGCGGCGCTCGCCTTCGTCGGCATTGTCTCGTTTCCGTTTCTACCGGTCGCGCCACTGCCACAGGTCGATTTCCCCACCATTCAGATCACCACGACGTGGACGGGCGCCAGCGCCGAAACCATGGCGACGTCGGTCGCCGCGCCGCTCGAGCAGCAGTTCGGCCAGATCGCCGGTGTCGCGCAGATGACATCGCAGAGTTCGCTCGGCGCGTCCACGATCGTCATTCAGTTCGACCTCGACCGCAACATCGATTCGGCGGCCCAGGACGTGCAGGCGGCGATCACGGTGGCGACCAAGACGCTGCCGCAGTCGCTGACCACGCCGCCGGCGTACAAGAAGGTCAACCCGGCGGACGTGCCGGTCCTGCTGCTTTCGGTGCATTCCGAAACGGTACCGCTGATCAACGTCGACGATTACGCCAACATCTTTCTGGCGCAGCAGATTTCGCAGGTTGCCGGCGTCGCCCAGGTGCTGGTTTTCGGCGACCGTACGCCGTCGATCCGCGTTCAGGTGGATCCTGCCAAGCTTGCCGCGACGGGAATCACGCTGGAAGATATCCGCGGCACGCTCGCCACCGCGACGACCAACGCCGCCAAGGGCGTGATCAACGGCGACCGGATCAGCTTCTCCATTGCCGCCAACGATCAGATCACCGACGCGACCAAATTCAACGACGTGGTGCTCGCCTATCGCAACGGCGCTCCGATCCGGGTGCGCGACGTCGGTCAGGCGGTGGCCGACCCGGTCGATCGCACGGTTGCCGGCTATCAGAACAACAAGGACGGCGTCATCCTCGCCATATTCAAGCAGCCCGGCGCCAACGTCATCGATACGGTCGACAAGATCAAAGCCGAGCTGCCGCAATTGACCGCTCGCATCCCGCCCGCGGTCAAAGCCGACATCATTCTCGACCGCACCACGACGATCCGCGCCTCGGTGCAGGACGTCGAGTTCACCATGGTGCTGACGGTTTGCCTCGTGGTGATGGTGATCCTGCTGTTCCTGCGCAATTTCTGGGCCACGCTCATCCCCAGCGTGACGGTGCCGCTGGCGCTGGCCGGCTCGTTTGCCGCGATGTACCTGATGAATTTCAGCCTCGACAACCTGTCGCTGATGGCGCTGACCATTTCGGTCGGCTTCGTCGTCGATGACGCGATCGTCGTGGTGGAGAACATCTATCGTCACGTCGAGCACGGCGAAGCGCCGTTCAGCGCGGCGCTCAAGGGCTCGCGCGAGATCGGCTTCACGGTGGTCTCGATCTCATGCTCGCTGATCGCCGTTTTCATCCCGCTCCTGCTCATGAGCGGCATCATCGGCCGGCTGTTCCGCGAATTCGCGCTGACAGTGACCGCCTCAATCGCGGTTTCGGCGCTGGTCTCGCTGACATTGGCGCCGATGATGGCGTCGCGCTTCATGCACCGCGAGCCGGACACTCACGGCCGCGTCTATCGGATCATCGAGAGCGGCTTCAACGGCATGATCGGGTTCTATCGGCGCACCCTCGATGTCGTGCTGCGCCACCAGGCCATGACACTTGGGGTGTTCTTCGCCACCATGGCGCTCACCCTGATCATGGCGATCGAGATTCCAAAAGGATTCTTCCCGATCCAGGACACCGGCTTGATCCAGGGCTTCGGCGAGGCGGCGCAAGATACCTCCCCGGAACAGATGATGCGCCTGATGCGCGATCTCGGCGCCGTCATCCTGCGCGATCCCGACGTCGAAAGCTTCGGCTCGCAGACCGGGTCGACCGGCAGCGCCCAATCGGCAAATACTGGGCGTTTCTTCATCACGCTCAAGCCGCGCGACGAGCGCACGCTCAACGCGTCGCAGATCATCGATCGGCTCCGCCCGCAGCTTGCCAAGGTCGAGGGCGCCAACCTGTTCCTGCAGCCGGCGCAGGACATCAACGTTGGCGCCCGCATCGCCCGCGGCAGCTTCCAGTACACTTTGCAGGACACCAACATCGACGAGCTGAACGAATGGTCGCAAAAGCTGTTGGACAAGCTCAAGACCGTGCCGCAGCTCGCCGACGTCACCAGCGACCTGTTGGCCAACGCGCCGCGGCTTCAGATCACCATCAACCGCGACCAGGCATCCCGCTTCGGCATCTCGCCGCAGACCATCGACGACACGCTCAACGACGCCTTCGGCCAGCGCCAGATCACGCAGTATTTCACCCAGCTCAAAACGTACTTCCTGGTGCTGGAAATCCTGCCTGAACTGCAGAAGGACCTATCCACGCTCGATCGGCTCTACATCAAATCGCCGCTGACCGGCGGCGCGGTGCCGCTCTCGGCACTGGTCGACGTCGACTCGAACGGCGTCGGGCCGCTTCTGATCTCCCATCAGGGACAATTTCCTGCCGTCACGATCACCTTCAATTTGGTGCCCGGAGTCGCGCTCGGTCAGGCCGTCGCGGCCGTCAACGAAGCGTCGCGCGGGATTGGGATGCCTGCCTCGGTCATCCCGACGTTCCAGGGCAACGCTCAGGCATTCCAGACCTCACTCAAGAGCGAGCCGGCGCTGATCGGGGCGGCGCTCATCGTCGTCTACATTATTCTCGGCGTGCTCTACGAGAGTTTCATTCACCCGCTGACCATTCTGTCGACGCTGCCGTCTGCCGGCATCGGCGCCCTGCTGGCGCTTCGCCTCGGTCACATGGACCTGTCGGTGATCGGCATCATCGGCATCATCCTGCTGATCGGCATCGTCAAGAAGAACGGCATCATGCTGGTTGATTTTGCCATCGCGGCGGAGCGCGACCAGCACATGCCGCCGCTCGCTGCGATCCGCGAAGCGTGCCTGCTTCGCTTCCGGCCGATCATGATGACAACGGCAGCGGCGATGCTCGCCGGCATCCCACTGGCGCTGGGCAACGGCGCCGGCTCGGAAATGCGGCAGCCGCTGGGTTACGCCATGGTCGGCGGACTCGCCGTGAGCCAGCTCCTGACGCTCTACACCACGCCGGTCGTCTACCTTTATCTCGACCGGCTGCAGCGCTGGCTGTTCGGCGCCAAGAGCGGCCCGGTCCTGGAAGACGCCGAGCCCGTGCACGCCGTCGCCGCCGAATAGCGGCAAGGCTGCACGCGCTGGACTATCCCCACAGTTCCGCGCTGGCGAGCCGCGCGCCCTCGGCGAGCGCCGCGAGCTTCGCCCACATGATGCTCGGGTGCACGCGGCGGTGAAACGGCCCCTGCGCGAAACCGCAATCGGTGCCGGCAATGACGTTCTCGCGCCCGACCAGGCGGGCCAGCCGCACGATGCGTTCCGCAACCAATTCGGGATGCTCGACGACGTTGGTGGCGTGGCTGATCACGCCGGGAATGAGCACCTTGCCGGTGGGCAGCTTGGCGCTTTCCCAGACCCGCCATTCATGCTCGTGGCGCGGATTGGCGCCCTCGATCACGAGCGCGCCGACATTGAGCCGCAAAATGATATCGACGATGTCCTTGAGCGCCACGTCGCTGGTATGCGGGCCGGGCCAACTGCCCCAGCACACGTGATAGCGGATGCGGTCAGCCGGCAACCCTGCAATCGCCGCGTTGGTCACCTCGATCTGGAGCTCCAGCCAGCTGCGGTAATCGGCAAAGCTCGCCGGTGGCACCATGCGGTCGTAGGTGACGGCGGCACGCGCGTCGTCGAGCTGCAGCACAAAGCCGGCGTCGATGATAGTACGGTATTCGGTTCGCATGGCCGCGCCGATGGCGCGGATCAGCTCCTCGTCGGTTTTGTAGTACTCGTTCTTGCGGTCCGGAATGACGCTCGCCGGGGCAGCGACCGGCAGGAAGGCCTCTTCGACCTCCACCGCCGCGAGCGCCGATTTGAAATTGTCGACATCGCGTTTGAGCTCCGCCTGCCCGGTATAGCTGATCGGGCCGACGCAGACCGCTTCGACCGTGGTTGCCACGCCTTCGCGGGCGTCGAGCTCGGCGTAGAACTCGGCGAACTTTTCACGGTCCACGCCGCGCGTGAACGGATTTTTGGTGCCGGTTTTGATCGGCCGCCGCTCGAAGCCGCTCAAGCGCTCGAGGACGTATTGCGACCACGAGATCGATTTGCCGAACTCGCCATCGGAAATAACGTCGACGCCGACGTCGGCCTGCTGGCGCACGACTTCGGCGACCAATTGCTTCAGGCAGGCGCCATACGCTGCCTGATCGAATGCCTTGCCGGCCTGCTTGGCGCGCAAAAACTCCTGTAGCGCCGGCGGGCGAATGAGGCTGCCGACATGGGTGGTGAGGATCCGATCGCTGCTGCGCTTCATTTCACACTCGTTACCGACGCGGTTCGACGAACTTCGACCCTAATACGGGACCGTCGCGGACCGCAAACGCGCCGCCAGTCAGCATCGTCGCGGGCCATATCCCACCTCGCATTAAGCCGCCCGGCGCGATAGCTTCAACCCGACAAGCAGCAGCACCTGATCTCTAGGGAGGAATTCATGTCGCCGTTCACGCGCCGCCAACTGAGTTTGTTATCGTTTTCTGCGTTCGCTCTCTCCGGCGGGCTCGCCCGCGCGGCCACGCTTGATCCGCAAGCCGTCACCTTCGAGCTTCCAGATCAGATCAAATGGTCGCCGCCGAGCCCAGCCGGCGCACAGAACGCCGTGCTGGTCGGCGATCCGTCCAAGGAAGGGCTTTACGTTCAGATGGTCAAATGGCTGGCGGGGCACCATTTCAGCCACCCGCATTTTCACCCTCATGACCGTTTCATCACGGTGCTCAAGGGCACGTGGTGGGTCGGCACCGGCACCAAGTTCGATCCCGATGCGACGGTGCCGATGACCGCGGGCACGTTCGTGACCCATTACGGCCGACACGTGCATTTCGACGGCGCCAAGGACGAGGATGCGGTGCTGCTTATCGTCGGCGAGGGTCCGGGAACGTCAACGCCGGCCGAAGTGAAATAGCGGATTTTCGCGGTCAGGCTGCAGATTTCGTCGCCGCCTTGGCGCCCAGCGGTGCGAGTGGGCTTTCGCCGGTGATGCGCTTGACGCGTTCGAGCAGAAGCTCGATCGAGCCGATCTCGATGCGATTGCGACCATTGTCCTTGGCGCGGTAGAGCGCGTGGTCGGCCTGCGCCAACAGCGCGGCGAGATCGACCCCGGCGTCATGGCTGACGACAATTCCGATGCTGACGGTAGCCACCACCGGCCGGCCGTCGACCTCGCTGCTCGCCGTTGCAAAGCCCGCGCGGATCTCTTCGGCGATCGCGACGGCGCGCTCGCGCGTCACGTCGCACAACAGTGCGGCAAATTCCTCGCCGCCGAGCCGCCCGAACAGATCCGTGCGACGCATCGCACGACTGGAAATCTCGGCGAACACCTGCAACACCCTGTCGCCGGTGGCGTGCCCGAAGCGGTCGTTGACCGATTTGAAATTGTCGAGGTCGAGCAGCATCACCGCAAGCGGCCGCGGCTTGAGCGCCTGACGTTTGAGCTGCGCTTCGGCGTCCTCCAGGAAGGCGCGGCGGTTGGGGATACCGGTCAGCGGATCGATCAGCGCCGCGGTCTTGTGCCGCTGCTCGGTGCGCTCCTTGGCCATGGCGAGGAGGATGAAAGCGATGGCGATGGTGAACAGCAGCGCCTCGAAGCTGAGCACTGTGAGCCAAACGCTCTCAAACACGTCGTTTCTGGTCGGCGACCACGGCAGCATGGCACCGAACGGCGTGCGCAACAGGTAGAGCGCGCCGTGGGCAAACAGCATGAAAATCGCGGGCCAGCGCGACACCAAGGGTTCGCTGCGGCCACGCCAGAACTCGTAGGCGGTGGCCCAGGTATAGGCCGTGATGATGCCGGAACTGATGAGCACGCGGACATTGAATGACTCTGCGACCAACGGCATACGGCAGGCGACGAGCCATAGCGCCGCGCCGCCGAACAGCAGAATGGGCTGCGGCCGCAGATGGTCGAACATCCGCGCGCCGGTCCAGGTAAACGCAAACGCGGTGAACAGCACCGCGTTGCTGATGTCGATCGAGACAACATCGGGCACCGAGCCGTAGAGGCCGAACAGCACCACCGAAATGGCCCGCAACAGATGGGCAAAGCCCCACCAGGCCACCGCCGTGATCGTCGTGTTTTGCACCCACACGAACAGCAGCAGCAGGCCCAAAATGACTTCCACGTAGATCGTTATGAGGAACAACGTGTTGACGTCGAGCTTCATCGTCGCAACCGGATGCGTCGACCTTGCCGGTGCTGGCAAAGGCCTGGCGCGCCCGCTTAGCGCGACGGCCGCAAACAATACGTGAATGGAGGACGCGGGGTGCCGGCATCGGGCGCGCTATGGTTTCGGCATGGTTGCGGCGGAGAAACCGATTCGATCGACCTGTCCCGGATCGGGATCGAACGCATCAACAGCGGCCTTCGAGCGCGGCCCGGCCCTGCCTTGTTTCGGGAGATTGGGTCCATTAGGGTCGCGCCCGGTGGATATGACGCTCATGCAGGCACGTAACGGCATCGTTGAGGCCATCGGCAATACGCCGCTGATCCGGCTCGAACGCGTTTCGGCCGCGACCGGCTGCACCATTCTGGGCAAGGCCGAGTTCATGAATCCGGGCCAGTCGGTCAAGGACCGCACAGCCCGCCAGATCATCGTCGAAGCCGAGAAGCGCGGCGAGATCCGGCCTGGCGGCCTTGTCGTCGAAGGCACTGCCGGCAATACCGGGATCGGCTTGGCGCTGGTCGCCAATGCGCGCGGCTATCGCACGGTCATCGTCATTCCCAACACGCAAAGCCAGGAAAAGAAAGATATGCTGCGGCTCGCAGGCGCGCAGCTCATCGAAGTGCCGGCGGTGCCGTACAGCAATCCAAACAATTATCAGCACGTGGCGCGGCGATTGGTCGAACAATTACGCGAACGCGAGCCCAACGGCGTGCTCTACGCCGATCAATGGAACAATCTCGACAATCGCCTGGCGCATTATCTAACCACTGGGCCGGAAATCTGGCAGCAGACGGACGGCAAGGTCGATGGCTTCATCTGCGCGATCGGGACCGGCGGCACGCTCGCCGGCGTGGCGAAGTATCTGCGCGAGAAGAAAAAGGACGTGGTGATCGGTTGCGCCGATCCGGATGGCGCGGCGATGTATGAGCTCTTTGCGCACGGCGTCGCCAAGGCATCACCCGGCAATTCGATCACCGAAGGAATCGGGCTCGGCCGCGTGACGCCGATCATCGAGGGGCTAAAGGTCGAGCGGCCGTATCTCATTGCGGATGCGGAAGCGGTGCAGATCATCTTTGATCTGCTCGAGCACGAAGGCCTCTGTCTCGGCGGCTCGTCGGGCATCAACGTCGCCGGCGCAGTGCGCCTCGCCGAGGATTTGGGCCCCGGACACACGATCGTGACCGTGCTCGCCGATTTCGGCACGCGCTATCAGTCCAAGCTGTTCAATCCAACGTTCTTGCGCGAAAAGAAGCTGCCCGTGCCGGAATGGCTCGAGCGCAAGCCGGACTTCAAAGTTCCATACCAGTGAGGCGGTCCAGGCGCGGCCGAATTGCGCGAACTTGGCCGCCGCACCGACGTTGATCGAACGAGTTTTCCCCGTACCAACGGTCGAGATCCATGCTGCGAACCGATCCGGAACCCACTCCCCTGCCGACCAACCGCTGGCTCAAATCGACCGATTGGCTGGCTCAGCATCTGCGCGACCGCGACGTGATCGCTGTCGACGGCTCGTATTACCTGCCGACGCAGAAGCGCGATGCCCATGCCGAGTACCGCGGCGGCCATATCCCAGGCGCGGTGTTCTTCGACATCGAAGCGGTGAGCGACCACTCGACCGAACTGCCGCACATGTTGCCCGGATCAAATCAATTCGGCGAAGCGCTGGGCGCGCTTGGCATCGGCGACGGCGATACGGTCGTCGTCTATGACAGCCTTGGTCTCTATTCGGCGGCGCGGGTGTGGTGGACGTTTCGTGTGTTCGGCGTGCGAGACGTTTTCATCCTCGATGGCGGCCTGCCGAAATGGAAAGCCGAGGACCGGCCGCTGGAGACCGGCGAGGCCAAGCGAGCGCGCAAGGAATTTCATGCCGAAATGAACGTCGACGCGGTCGCCATGCTGGCCGATGTGCGGATGGCGATCGCCGATCAGGGCACGCAAATCGTCGACGCCCGCTCGGCCGAGCGCTTTGCCGGCAGGGCACCGGAGCCGCGGCCCGGACTCCGCTCCGGTCACATGCCTGGCTCGTTCAACGTGCCGTTCGACCGCGTCGTGGAAAACGGCCGGCACGTGGCGCGCGACCGCATCGAAGCCGCGTTCACCGCAGCCGGCGTCGATCTCGACAAACCGATCATCACGTCCTGCGGGTCGGGCGTCACCGCGGCGATCCTGAGCCTAGCGCTCGAATCGATCGGCCGGCCGCCGAAACGCCTATATGACGGCTCGTGGTCGGAATGGGGCTCGCGTCCCGACCTTTCAGTCGAGCGCGACTGACACCGCGGCAAGCGACATGGCGAAGTTAAAGCGCGTCGCCCTCGTCACTGGAGGCGCGAACGGCATCGGCCGCGCCATTTGTCGACACCTGATCGGCTTGGGCTGGCGCGTCGGCGTCGTCGATCTGCCAGGCAGCGGCCTCAACCGCAGTTTTCCGCCGCGGGCGAGCAATGTCGTGCTGATCGAAGGTGACGTGCGTGAGGAGGAAACCGCAGCGCGCGCCATCGCGGCGCTGACCGAGCATTTTGGCCGGCTCGACGGCCTCGTCTGCAATGCCGGTATCATGATCCGAAAACCGCTGCACAGCCTGACGCTGGCGGAGTGGCATCGTGTCATCGACACCAACTTGACAGCAACGTTTCTATTGGCGCGGGCCGCCGAGACTGCGCTCCGAAAGGCGCGCGGCGCCATTGTCACGATCGCTTCGACGCGCGCCAAAATGTCGGAGCCGAACACCGAATCCTACTCGGCGTCCAAGGGTGGCCTGGTCGCGCTTACCCACGCACTCGCTCTCAGTTTCGGACCAGACGTGCGCGTCAATTGCGTCAGCCCGGGCTGGATCGAGACCAAGGATTACGCCGCATTGCGCCGCAAGGATCACGCCCAGCATCCGGGCGGTCGCGTCGGCAAG
>JASHXZ010000689.1 GCA_030043285.1 Xanthobacteraceae bacterium
TTGTTGTAGCGCGTCAGCACCGAAAGGGCACGGCCACGCAACCGCTCGTCCAATTGATAGACGTTAGGCGTCATTTGCACGCGACCGCCCTTGAACGTGGTGCGTAACTGATCGTTGAGCGCGATGAGCTTCGCCTGCCGGTCCATGATTTCAAGCAACCAGACACAGGGGAGGAAAGCCGACCCGCTGCCACGGCACGGCCAGCATGTGGCCGTTAGGTGCCGGCGGCTTCTCGGGCGCCGTGAAAGCCGCAACGGTCTTGAACAGGAACATCTTGGAACCGCGGCCGGCAGTAAGCCGCTCAAGCAGCTCCATCATCGACTGCAGACGGGCAGTGTTGGTGGTGATGATCGGCACCAGAAAATTGGGAAAGCCGAAATGCGAACGGTAAATGCCTTGCTCTGCGATGGCGGTATAGGCGGCAAACTTTCTGACGATCGATGAACGCTCAATGGTGCTGGCATCGAGCGGCTCGGTCGCGCAATCGGCTTCGACGCCGGGAAAGAACAGATAGCTGCGTTTGCCGTCGATAGTGCGCTCAAGACCGAACGGCCGCGCGTCGGCTAGGACCTCGCCGGCGCGGCGTTCGCCGCGCAGCGAATAGGTGATCGGGATCGCCGCGGGGTTGACGGCTTCGCGCGTAGCCTTTGGTGTGTGCTTGCTGGCGAGAATTTCGGACCAGGTGATGAGCCTGATGGCGGGATTCTCTCTGGTCCCGAGCTCGATCGACGCGGTGATCTGCGCGACCATCAGCTCGTGGGTGAAGTTGCGGTGATAGCTCTTGGAGGGAACCGGCAGGCCGCGCTCGCGCAAAGCCCGCGCGCCGCGCTCGTCGAGCTGGTAGATCAGCGGCCGGCAGTTGGCGTCGGCACTATGGCGCTGCTGGTAGGGTCGCGACAGAAAGAGATTAGGCTTGCGCGACAGAAGATTGAGCCGATGGCTCAATGCCTTTTCGCTGCCGCCGACAAACGCGTGGATGTAGTCGCTGGGCAGATAGCGGAAGCGGGCGAGCAGCCTGAAAATCTCGAAATCGCGCTCGGTCGGGCGCACCACGACCGGCGCACCGGTTGCGCCAAGAACCGGGTCGCGGCTCCATCGCGAGGCACGTCGCGATTTTTCGGCAATCGCGTCCATGATGGGCGCAATAGATCGAACCGAAACCAAAAGAAACGTTCGCTATGGCGACCGAGTGAGTACGGTGCGAGCGTATGAGCCGCCAGGGTCAAACGAAAAATTTATTGCTCGCCCCACCTTGCGGCCGGCTCAGTATGGTCGGCGCGCTGTGGATCGCCGGATGGCGGCCGGGCCAACCGCGCCGGCAGATCGGCGTCGTCGTCCGCAGTTTTCGGCGCGGCGGTCGGCGTTGGCCCGCTCGGGGGCTCGGGAGTCACTGCTGTCGCGGCAAATGAGAACTGCGCCCGCATGCCCTCGCGGATGGCGTGCTGCTCGGCCGCCGTCATCTTCGGCAAACTGTCAATGTCGGTATAGGCAATTTTGAGCGGCACCCCCGACGGCGTGTGGTCGCGCACGAACGTCGCGAACGTCCCTCGGGGGAGGGAACGCAACGTGTCGGCATCCATCCGCAGCTTGGCCGACAGATACTTTGCTTCGTCGTCGCTGTTCGCCATGCGGATGGCGCAGTTCGACAAAGCATCGAGCACGTTGGCGCTCGTGATCTGTGCGGTGCGCTGATGCGCCATTATCATCGCTATTTTCTGGCTACGGCACTCATCCAGGATGGTCGATATCTTCTCGTCACGGCGGATGACGGTCTGACATTCGTCAATGTAGAAGTAGCAGGGCTTCTTTTGGCCGTCGGCACGATCGGCGCGCTGCTGCGCCGCGGCGAGAACCAGCGCGATGAAAAAGCGGCCGAAAAATTCGCTGCCTTCATCAGCAAGGAGGCGCTTGGAATTGTTGATGACAACGATCTTTCCCGCGTCCATCAGAGAGCCAATATCAAACTTTGTTTTGGGAGCGCTGAACATCTGCTTGACAACCGGATTGGCCATCATGAGGTCCATGCGCCACAGCATTTCCTTCCGAGTGTCTGCGTATTGAGTGTCGAATTGGCGATCGAAAAAATCGCGACTAATGGGGGGTAGCTCTTTGAGATGCTGACGGTAGGGTTCAACCCCCTTGGCGATCATGTCGTAGAACGTGTGCAGAGTGCAGTTCGGTATGCCCTGGACGAGCGCGGGTAATACATTGCGGAAGAACGCGAGTTGCTTTTGCGTTGGCTTGGCCTCAAGCAGTGCCGTGAAAATGTATTCAAGCAACGAAACCGTATGCGCGATACTGGTCTTTGGAATATCCAGTGGATTGACGGCCAGAGGATAGTCGGGATCGGGCTCGATGAGCACGACGCGGTCTTTGACCGCGGCAAGCTCCTTTATCGGATTGATGAGGTCACCTTTGCTATCCATCACGATGATGGAAGCGTCACGCTCCAGGTCGTCGAGGAACATCGAATGAAGCAATGTGGTCTTACCGCGTCCGGGCGGGGCAATAATCCAGTGGCCCGCGAAACGAGCTTCGTCAGGTAGTGAAAATGTCCGGGGCGCCAACAGGCGCTCTAACTCCTCGACCGTATGCGTCGGTTTCGGTGCAAACCGCCAGGAAAACGGAGTGAAGACATCACTCGGGGACATAAATTTCATCCTTCCCGTCGAAGGCATCGGCGGTCGTCAGGTACTCTTTTAAATATTGTGCTGTTTGCTCGATCGCCTCTTTAGCTTGTAAAACAAGTGTGAGGTCGGTGCTTTCAACGATGGTGCCGCGGACGAGCTTTGCCATGGTGACGCGGATAAAAAGGAAACCGATGACAAAGCTAATCGCGGCCCGGATGAGGTAGAAAACAACAAGCAAGACGTATTTGAGCGCGGCCCAAAGTTGCGAGAGAGCTTTCTTATCCGACACTTCCGCTTTTGCGGTCGCCACGAGCTGAAGGTGCAAGATGGCCAGCTCGTTTTGACGCTGCCGTCTGAGACTATCGAAAGCGATCACGCGGCCCAGCCAATATTTGCGCACAGA
>JASHXZ010000690.1 GCA_030043285.1 Xanthobacteraceae bacterium
AATCTGGTCAGCATCGGCGATTACGATCATCCCAAGGCGCGGTTTCCCGGCTCGTTCGGCTCGGCCTATCTGTATTACGTGGTGCCGAAGGTGATCCTGTTCCGGCTCGAGCATTCGCGCCGCACGCTGGTGCCGAAGGTCGATTTCATCAGCGCGCCCGGCGGCAGCCCGGACAATGTGTATCGCAGCGGCGGGCCGATCGCGCTCATCACCAACCGCTGCCTGTTCGACTTCGACCGCGTGAAAAAACGCTTTCGCCTCGCCAGCGTGCATCCCGGGCACACGCTCGCTGAAGTGCTCGACAATACCGGCTTCGATTTCGACCGCCCCGCCGACGTGCCGACCACGCCGGCGCCGTCCGCCGAGACGTTGCGTCTGCTGCGTAGCACCGTCGCGCCGATGGTGGCCGAGGTTTATCCGGAGTTTGCCAAACAGGTCTTTAGCGTCACAGCTTGAATTCCTCATCCTGAGGCGGCCGCGAAGCGGCCCTCGAAGGATGCAGGCCGAGGCGCTGCGGCCTCGCCCTTCGAGGCTCGGCGCTGTGCGCCGAGCGCCTCAGGGTGAGGAAATAAGGGCGTTGCACCGCCCGGAGCGCCATGGCTTTATCCCCCTGCAACAAAGGGGACACTCCTAGTGAATACTGTTGAAGCGGCGGTGGTCGGTGTCGGCTGGATCGGCGGCTTGCGCGCCGACACGTTGTCGCGCACGGCCTTGGTCGAGAGGCTGCATCTGTGCGACATCAAGCCGGACCGGCTCGCCGAGGTGACCAGGCTCTATAGGCCGGCGAGCAGCACGCTCGATTATCAGGACATCATCAGGAACGACCGCGTCCGCGTCGTCTACATCTCGACCACGCCGGAGGCGAACCATTATCCGATCGCGCGCGATTGCCTCAAAGCCGGCAAGCACGTGATGCTGGAGAAGCCGATCGCGCTCGAACTCTGGGAAGCCGACGAGCTGATCGCCCTGTCGCGCCGCAACAATCTGAAATTCACCATCGGCTATTCGCAGCGCTTCAATCCGAAGATCGCGTTCGCCAAGAAGAAGATCACCGACGGCACGCTCGGCAAGGTCGTCTCGGTGCTGGTCAGCCGCCATCTGTCGCGCGAGCTCGGCAAGAAGATCGCGAGCCGGGTGCGGCTGTCTCCGGTGGTGATGGAATCGACCCACGATCTCGATTTCGTATTCTGGCTGCTCGAGCCCGCCAAGCCGGTGCGCGTGTTCAGCCAGGGCGCCTACGGCTACATGAAGCCGGTCAACGGCTCGCACGACGTCATGTTCACCACGGTGACCATGGACAACGGCGTCGTGGTGATGATCGGCGGCGGCTGGAATCTACCGCCGAGCTACCCGAACTATTGCGCCACCTGGATCGAGATCACCGGCACCGACGGCGCGCTGTTTCTCGACGACACTCAGCGCGACAACTGGCTCAGCACCGAAAAACGCGGCCAGGAATTTCCCATGTCGACCATGCCGGGCGAATGGGTCGATCATGTCTATGCCGGCGGCATCGGGCCGGAAACCATCCATTTTCTGGAAGCCTGCATTCGCGACAGTGCCGTGATGGTGACGCCGGAAAGCGCGCGCCGCGTGATGGAGACTTACAGCGCCGCCGATCTATCCGCCGACCGCAACGAGCCGATCGACTTGCCGCTGTCCAACGAGACCATCTCCGGCATCGCCGAGCTCAAGCAGCGCAACCGCGCGGGGCTGAACGTATGAAAAAATCCGCCAAGGGCGTCGGGCTTGCCATCATCGGCGCCGGCCGGGTCGGGCTGTTCCGCGGCGAGGTGGCGGCGCGCCATCCTGCGGTCGAGTGGATCGGCATCGCCGAGCTCAATCATAATCGCGGCGGCGATGTTGCTGCGCGGATCGGTGCCGATTTTGTCACCACCAGCCATCGCGAGCTGCTCAAGCGACCGGAAGTGACGGCGGCGATCATCGCCACCGACGAGCATCTGCACGTCGAGCCGGTGCTGGCCGCGGTCGAGCGCGGCGTGCCGATGCTGATCGAAAAGCCGCTCGCCACCGATCTGGCGCAGTCGGCGCGCGTGCTCAAGGCGATCACCGACGCCAAGCTCGACGCCGTGGTCGGCTACACCCAGCGTTTCCGGCGCAAATGGCTCGGCGCCAAGGAAAAGGTGCGCACCGGCGCGCTCGGCGACGTGACACTGGTGGCGTCGCGCGCCTTCATGAACCGCCTCGTCGCCATCGACAATTACAAGCGCACCGACGATCCGGCGACGATCTCGCCGATGGTGATCTCGGGCACGCACGCGCTCGACATCGTCATGTGGTACATGGAGCAAAAAACGCCGGTCGAATGTTTTGCGCGCTCGGTCGATAAAGTGCTGGGGCCGCTCTATCACGGCATCGACGCCACCGCCGGCATGATCATGTTCGCAGACGGCTCGCTGCACACGCTGTCGATCTCGTGGGCGCTGCCGGTGACCTGGCCGGGCGCGGTGTACAGCCTGGAAGTCGGCATCAACGGCACCAACGGCGTGCTCACCATCGACGACACCCATCGTGACATCGTGCTCGCGGTGTCGTCGCCGCAGAGCGAAGGCTACGCGCCCGATGCGAGCCGGCTGGTCGATTTCATGGGCTCGTATCCGCCGGGCGACATGGCGTTGGGCGAATTGCGCGGGCCGATGGCGGAGGAAACCGTGTCGTGGCTCAACCGCGTCGCGCTTGGCGTGCCGACCCAGGCCGCCACCGCGGCCGAAGCGCACAACCGGCTGATGCTCACCAAGGCGCTCGATCTCTCGGCCAAACGCAAACAGCCGGTCAAGCTGCCGCTCGATCCTGAGGAGGAGAGCACTTCAACTCGTCATGCGCGGGCTTGACCCGCGCATCCGTGCTGCCTCGCCGCTGCATGGATTGCCGGGTCGAGCCCGGTCGAGCCCGGCAATGACGATAGAGAGAATTCGCATGCTGCGCACGTTGTTTGCTCTTGCCATTCTGCTCCTCTGCGCCCCTTCCTTCGCGCAGGACGACGCCGCTTCGTTCTTCAAGGGCAAGACCTTGCGCATCCTGGTCGGCTCCGGCGTCGGCTCGGGTTACGACATCACCGCGCGCACGCTCGCGCGCCACCTGCCGGATTACATTCCCGGCCATCCGCTCGTCATCGTGCAGAACCAGCCGGGCGCCGGCGGCATGACCATGACCAACGCGCTCTACGCCAGCGGCCCGTTCGACGGCACCGTGATCGGCGCGCCATTCAACGGCACGCCGACCATGCCGTTATTGCAGCCGCAGATCGCGCGGTTCGACGCCGACAAGCTCATCTATCTCGGCAGCACCAACCGCGAAACGCAGGTGATGTATGTCTGGCACACCGTGCCGGTGCAAAAACTGGATGACGTGAAGCAGACCGAAGTCATCATGGGCGCGCAGGCCCCCGGTTCGACGCAATACGATTATCCGATGCTGCTCGACCGCCTGCTCGGCTACAAGTTCAAGCTGGTCACCGGCTACCAGAGCACGCCGAAGATCCATCTGGCGCTGGAGAGCGGCGAGGTGCAGGGCACCATCGCCAACTGGTCGACGCTCCGGGCACTCAATGCCAACTGGCTCGCCGAGAAGAAAATCCGGCTGCTGGTACAATGGGGCATCAAGAAGCTGCCGGAGATCGGCGATGTGCCGAGCATCTTCGATTATCTTTCGACCGACGCCGACCGCGCCGCCGTCAAGCTGATGGTGGCGCGGCTCGAATTCGGCCGGCCGTTCTTCCTGCCGCCGGGCGTACCGGCCGACCGCGTCGCCGCGTTGCGCGCCGCCTTCGACGCCACCGTGAAGGACCCGGCATTCCTCGCCGAAGCCGCCAAGGAAAAGCTTGACATCGACCCGCTCAGCGGCGCGGAAGTGCAAACGCTGGTCGAGGAGGTCGCGCACACGCCGCCGGAGATCGTTGCGCGCGTGCGTGCGGCGCTGGAGAGCAGGTAATACTGTTTTCTTGTTGATCAGAGAAAGCCGTCGATCGCAATGGCCAGCGTGTGTTTCGAAAGGATTGTTTTGTCAAGGGCGCGAAGCGCCGCCTTCGGCGGTCGAAGACCCTTGACAAAACAATCCTTTCGAAACTTTTTGCTGCCATTGCGATCGACGGCGGGATGCGAACGCCTAAATCCAGACCAATCGTTCGTGATCGCGAAACTATCACGGCTTCCTCGCTCACGTCACGGTCGGCTCGCCATAAGGCACGTGCAGCACGCGGCTGACGAAAATTCCCG
>JASHXZ010000145.1 GCA_030043285.1 Xanthobacteraceae bacterium
GAGCTTCATCAAAAATAACTTTCCAGCACCACCTTCTTGAACTCCGGCAGCCGCGGGCCGGCGGCCTGCATCAGGTCGGCGACGAGCTTCTGCAGGTCGCCGCCCGCCATGTACTCGAGCTCGCGGTTGGTGCGCGCGCCCTCTTCGATGACGGCCGGGTCGGTGAGAATCTCGGTGAAAGCGGCGCGCAAATAGTCGACGCGGTCCGCCGGCACCTCGGGCGCCGCCACCATGGCGCGCTGCGCCTCGCCGATCTGTTCGCGCAAATCGACGATCCAGATCTCGTCCGCCGCCAGGGCTGCGACTTCGCGCAGGGTTGGAACATCCGGCAGGTGGCGCCAGCGCTTGGCGCCGAACAGCGCCAGCGGCTTGATCGAATCGATGTGCGGCAGCGCCGAGTCGGCGGACAGCAGGCCGCAATCGACCTCGTTGCTGATGACGGCGAGCGACATGTCGCCGGAGCCGCGATAGCCGACCACGACTTTCGAATGCAGGCCGAGCACGTAGGAGATGATCGCCTGCACGTCGCTGATATCGTCGGCCGGCCCGGTTGCCGACCAGGTCAGGCGCGGCGCCTGGCGCGCGGCGGCGACCGAAGCGTAGCGCGCGGTCTTGCCGACGAACCACAGCTTGGGCGCGCTGGCGAGCTTGGCGAGCCAGTTCAGCTTGGTGGCGTCCCAGGTCACGCCAGGTCGGCCGAGCATCTGGCTCAAAATTGCCGCCTCGGCGCTGCCGTTCATGATCGTCAGTCCGTCGGCCGACCGCGTCAGCAAGGTCGCCAACGCCGCAAGGCCGCCGTTGCCGGCCTTGTTCTCGACCAACACTTCGGCGCCGAGCTTTTGCGCCAGCGCCGGCGCCACCAGCCGCGCATAAATGTCGTAGCCGCCGCCCGGCGGCGAGCCGACCAGAATGCGCAGCGTCTTGCCGCGATAAAATTCCGCTGCAGCGCCGCCGGCAGAAACGCGTGGTGCGCGGAGACAAGCCGCAACGGTCGTGCCGCGTGCGAGCGCGCGAATAAATTTCCGCCGCGTCACTTGCGATTGCATCCGATCCCAGACCCCGACGTCCGCCATATTTAAGTTCGCAGCGCATGTGTATCGCAGCCATGCCGTTGGGTCACGGCAGCGACGCAGGCCGTCTAGCCGTTGCGGCGCTGCTGTGAGACTATGGCGGCCCGCCTTCGGTCTCAAACACACCAACACTCGGCGAATATGCACGCAGGCATCGGAGATACGGTCCGCCGCAAAGAGGATGTGCGCCTCGTCAGCGGACGCGGTACTTACAGCGACGATTTCAACCTGCCCGGCCAAGTCTACGCCGCGACGGTGCGGTCGCCGCACGCGCATGCGCGGATTTCCAGCATCGATACCGCGGCGGCGCGGGCGCTGCCGGGCGTGCTCGCCGTGCTCACCGGGGCGGATGCGCACGCCGACGGGCTCACTCGCATCCCGCATCTCGCCGCGCCCGGCACGCCGCCTGACATCGTGCTGAAAAACCGCGACGGCTCGCCGGTGCCGGCGGCGCCGCATCATGTGCTGCCGACCGACCGGGTGCGTCACGTCGGCACCGCGGTCGCCTTCGTGATTGCCGAGACGCTCGCCGCCGCCAAGGACGCCGCCGAGAAGGTCGAGGTCGACTACGAGCCGCTGCCGGTCGTCACCGATCCGAAAGCGTCCGCCGCGCCTGGCGCAACGCGGCTCTACGACGATCTGCCCAACGTGATGATCGACGCCGAGGTCGGCGACGCGGCGGCGGTTGATGCGGCGTTCGCGCGCGCCGCCCATGTGACGCAGCTCGACACCTGGCTCAATCGCGTCACCGGCGTGCCGATGGAGCCGCGCTCGGCGCTGGGCGTCTACGATGCGGCGAGCGGGCGCTACACGCTCTATGCCGGATCCGGCGGCATCGTGCGGCAGAAACGCGAGATCGCGCAAATCCTCGGCGTGCCGCCCGACGATGTGCGCGTCATCGCCCGCGAGATCGGCGGCAATTTCGGCACCCGCAACAGCTTCTTTCCCGAATTCGCGCTCGTTGTCTGGGGCTCGCGCAAGCTCGGCCGGCCGGTGAAATGGACCGCCGAGCGCCACGAAGCGTTCGTCACCGACTATATGGGCCGCGATCTCACAGTACGCGCCGAGCTCGCCCTTGACGCCGACGGCCGTTTTCTGGCGCTGCGCTCATCGAACTTGTCCAACGTCGGCGCGCACAGCGGCTCCTACGTGCCGCTGGTCAAAGGCGTCGGACTGGCGACGTCCGGCTATCGCATTCCGGTCTCGCACATTGCCGCCCGCGCGGTTTTGACCAACACGATGTGCACCACGCCGTACCGCAGCGCCGGCCGGCCGGAAGTGATCTACGTCATCGAGCGGCTGATCGACAAAGCCGCGCAGGAACACGGTTTCGACCGCGTCGCGCTGCGGCGGCGCAATCTCATTCCGCCGTCGGCGTTCCCGTACAAAAATCCGCAGGGCATCACTTACGACAACGGCACCTATCGGGCCGTGATGGATAAGGCGATGGAGCTCGGCGACTGGCGCGGCTTCAAGAAGCGTCGCGCCGAGGCGCGCCGGCGCAAGCGGCTGCGCGGCATCGGGCTGTGCTACTATCTGGAAACCACCGGCGGCTATCCGCGCGAGCGCGCCGACATCGCCGTGCACGGCACCGGCAAGGTCGACGTCGTGGTCGGCACGCTCTCAAGCGGCCAGAGTCACGAGACCACCTTCGCCCAATGCGTGGCCGAATGGCTCGGCGTGCCGTTCGACGATGTGCAGGTGTTCGAGAACGACACCGACGTGGTCAAGGAAGGCGGCGGCTCGCATTCGGCGCGCTCGATGCGGCTTGCCGGCATCGTCATGGGCAACGCCTCGGACGCCATCATCGACAAGGGCAAAAAGATCGCCGCCCATATGCTGGAAGCCGCCGAGGACGACATCGGCTTTGCCGCCGGCCGCTTCACGGTCAAAGGCACCGACCGCGCCGTCGGCATCGTCGAGGTCGCGGCGGCGGCCGAGCGCAATGATCACGCTCTGCCGGAGGATTTGCGCGGACCGCTCGCCGCGACGGCGGACGAGACGATCCGCCAACTCGGCTTTCCGTACGGCACCCATGTCTGCGAAGTGGAAATCGATCCGGACACCGGCGCGCTCGATCTGGTGCGTTACGTCGCAGTCGACGACGTCGGCCGCGCCATCAATCCGATGGTGGTGCACGGCCAGACCCACGGCGGCGCCGCGCAGGGCATTGGCCAGGCGCTGTGGGAGTGCTGCACCTATGACGCCGAGGGCCAGCTGCTCGCCGCCTCGTTCATGGATTACGCCATGCCGCGCGCCGACAGTCTGCCGTCGTTCACCACCGCGATCAGCGAGGTGCTGACGCCGACCAACAAGCTCGGCGTGCGCGGCGCCGGCGAAGGCGGCACCACCGGCGCGCTTGCGGCCGTGGTCAATGCCGCGGTCGACGCGCTCGCCGAATTCGGCGTCACCCACATCGAAATGCCGGTGACGCCCGAACGCATCTGGCGCGCCATCCAGGCGGGCAAGAGATAAAGATCAAGGAGCAACTATGCCGGACATTCTGACCCAACAGGACGGGCCGATCCTGCGCGTCACCCTGAACCAGCCGGAGCGCGGCAACGCCGTGTCCGACGCCATGGTGGCGGAGCTGCACGGCATCATCGCAGGCGCGGACAAGACCTCCAGCG
>JASHXZ010000691.1 GCA_030043285.1 Xanthobacteraceae bacterium
CTCATCGAAGCCGCCAGAGCCGACGATTATCCGGCCGCAATCGTTCTCGTCGTCTCCAATGTGCCGGACGCGGCGGGACTGCAACGGGCGCGGGCCGAAGGAATCGCCACGGCGGTGGTCGATCACCGCCCGTTCGGCGAGAACCGCGAAGCTTTCGAGCGCGCGCTCGATACTGAACTGCATCGGCACCGCATCGATCTGATCTGCCTCGCCGGCTTCATGCGGCTGTTCACCAAAAACTTCGTCGAACGCTGGAGCGGCCGCATGCTCAACATTCATCCGGCGCTGCTGCCGCAGTTCAAGGGCCTGCACACGCACCGCCGCGCACTCGCGGCGAGCGTGAAAGAGCACGGCGCGACGGTGCACTTCGTCGTGCCGGAAATGGATGCAGGCCCGATCGTGGCGCAACAGGCGGTCCCGGTGCTCGCAGGTGACACCGAAGAAAGCCTGGCAGCGCGCGTGCTCGCGGCAGAGCACCGGCTCTACCCGCTGGCGCTGCGCCTTGTCGCCGAAGGCCGGGTCGGCGCCGCCGAACCCGCAGGCTCGCGCTGAGCTAAAGGCACCCATACGCGGCACGACGAATTAGAAATTGCCGTCCTGCAAAACAAAACCCCCAGATCGCGTCCGGGGGTTACGAGAGAACCAGGGAGCCGATCCCGGCCTTGCTTCACGCCACTTTCAGATTTTCCGCAGAAGTACGACCGCGGTTGGTGACCAGTTCGTACTCGACCGTCTGGCCTTCGTTGAGCGAACGCAGGCCGGCGCGCTCGACCGCCGAGATATGGACGAATACGTCCTTGTCGCCGGTTGCCGGCTTGATGAAGCCGTAGCCTTTTGTAGGATTAAACCACTTGACGGTGCCCTTTTGCATCGTCTGTCTCCTAAGTCAGTCCACATGCCGATGGAGACGCAAGAGCGCTTCGGCTCGAATGCCGCTGCACACTGCGCCACAACGCAGATTTTGGGGAAGAGTCCGAAGCGATCATGTCAGCAAGACAGCACCGGCCGGATGGCCAAAATCTCATTGTCCACCTAATGAAGCCGATGAATACGGCGCAAGCATGGCTGTATGGTGCCCTGCTATCGACAACGGAACGTCAGCATACTCAGTAGAATGTGCAGCCTGCCGTCGCTAACAATCCGTCAACAAAGGCAAATCGATCCGGCTGCGATTTTCAGCCGACAATTTCGTTGTGAGAAAAAAATTGTGCGATCTCCTTGACCGCCGTGTCCGCGGCGTCGGAGCCGTGCACCGAGTTTTCGCCAATGGATTTGGCGTGGACTTTGCGGATTGTGCCCGGCGCCGCTTTGGCGGGATCGGTGGCGCCCATCAGATCGCGATAGGCGGCTATCGCGTTATCGCCCTCCAGCACCTGCACGACGACCGGACCCGACGTCATGGTTTCCACCAGTTCGCCGAAAAACGGCCGCTGCCGGTGCACCGCGTAAAAGGTCTCGGCCTGTTCGCGCGTCATGCGCACGCGCTTTTGCGCCACGATACGCAAGCCGACTTTCTCGATCATGGCGTTGATGGCGCCAGTGATATGACGCCCGGTGGCGTCCGGCTTGATAATTGAAAACGTGCGCTCGATCGCCATCAGATCGTCCTTTTTGGGATTTTGCGAAGGGCCGCGGAATGCGCGGCTTATAGCGGTCACGCGCGCGACGGACAAGCCGACAACGAATTTCGGTCGCGATCATGAACGCGCCGTGAACGCCGCCGCCACGGCATGGCTTTCGCCTCGACAAATCTCGTGAAAATCGCCTCGTCAACGGCGGTGCGGCGGTGCTGGTTTTAGCAATGAACCTGACGGGTGATCGGGCCGACAAAACACCGATTGTCTCTGACACATGAGACATATGAGGAAAGGAATATCCCGATGTTGCGCAAATTGATGCTTTCGCTCGCCGCCGCCGCCACGCTCGGCGCGGCTGCGCTCGCGCCCGGTGCGGCCTCTGCCGCGCCCTGGGGTTGGCACCACCACTGGCACGGCTGGTATGGCTACGGACATTTTGCCGGGCCGGTCTATTCCAGTTGCGTGGTGCGGCGCTGGGTGCCGACGCCATGGGGTCCGCGGCTGCGCTGGGTCAATGCCTGCTACTGAGCACGATCGAACGGCTCATAACGAGAACCCCGGCGCAGGCCGGGGTTCTTTTGTCACGACACACGCTCACGGCTGTGTTCTCGCCGTCCGAGCAGCCTATCCGATGAAGACGCCGAGCAAAGCGACAGCCGTCGAGCACGCCGCGACAGATCGTCCGCGCGAACTGGCTATGACAACGAGTTGCGATGCTGCCATGAGGCTGGAGCACTTTGCAGGGAGGGATGATCCCTATATACAGAACGGGAACAAACGAAGCCCTCGGAGAGTGCCATAGACGCGAAAACCGAAGACAAAAACGCGGGCCAATGCCCGTTCAGCCAAGCCCACACGAACCGCGACTGGTGGCCCAATCAGTTGGACCTCAGCGTCCTCCATAAGAACTCCGATTTGTCCGATCCGATGGACCAGGCGTTCGACTACGCCAAGGAGTTCAAGAGCCTCGACCTCAACGCCGTGATCAAGGACCTGCAGGCCTTGATGACGGACTCGCAGGAATGGTGGCCGGCCGACTTCGGCAATTACGGCGGCCTGATGATCCGGATGGCCTGGCACAGCGCGGGCACCTACCGCATTGCCGACGGCCGCGGCGGCGCCGGCAGCGGCCAGCAGCGCTTCGCGCCGCTCAACAGCTGGCCGGATAACGCCAGCCTCGACAAGGCGCGCCGGCTGCTGTGGCCGATCAAACAGAAATACGGCCGCAAAATTTCTTGGGCCGACCTGATAATTCTGGCCGGCAACGTCGCGTTGGATTCGATGGCCTTCAAGACCTTCGGTTTCGGCGGCGGCCGCGCCGATGTGTGGGAGCCCGAAGAGCTGTACTGGGGTCCCGAGGGAACGTGGCTCGGCGACGAGCGCTACAGCGGCGAACGCCAGCTGCAGAATCCGCTGGCCGCGGTGCAGATGGGCCTGATCTACGTCAATCCGGAAGGGCCGAACGGCAAGCCCGATCCGGTCGCAGCGGCCAAGGACATCCGCGAGACGTTCTTCCGCATGGCGATGAACGACGAAGAGACCGTCGCGCTGATCGCCGGCGGCCACACCTTCGGCAAGGCCCATGGCGCCGGCGATCCGTCGCTGATCGGCCCAGCGCCGGAAGGCGCGGCCCTTGAAGAACAGGGCCTCGGCTGGCGGAGCAAATTCGGCACCGGCGTCGGAGCCGACGCCCTCACCGGCGGTCCCGAAGTCACCTGGTCGCAGACGCCGACGAAGTGGAGCAACCACTTCTTCGACAATCTGTTCAACAACGAATGGGAACTGACCAAGAGTCCGGCCGGCGCCTATCAGTGGAAGGCGAAAGGCGCCGCCGCCACGATCCCGGACGCTTTCGACAAGTCGAAGAAGCATGTGCCGACCATGCTGACCACCGACCTGTCGCTGCGCATGGACCCGATCTACGAGAAGATCTCGCGGCGCTTCTACGAGCATCCGGAAGAGTTTGCGGACGCGTTTGCGCGGGCGTGGTTCAAGCTCACGCACCGCGACATGGGACCGCGCGTGCGCTATCTCGGCCCGCTCGTGCCGAAGGAAGAGCTGATCTGGCAGGATCCGCTTCCCGCCGTGAACCATCCGCTGATCGGCGAACAGGACATCGCTGCGCTGAAGGCGAAGATCCTCGGCTCGGGACTATCGGTTGCCGACCTCGTCTCGACCGCATGGGCGTCGGCGGCGTCATTCCGCGGCTCCGATAAGCGCGGCGGAGCAAACGGCGCGCGCGTTCGCCTTAGCCCGCAGAAGGATTGGGAGGTCAATCAGCCGAAGCAACTCGCCACGGTGCTTGGAAAGCTCGAAGCGATCCAAAAGGAGTTCAACGCCTCGGCCGGCGGCGGCAAGAAGGTGTCGCTCGCCGATCTGATCGTTCTCGGCGGCAGCGCGGCGGTCGAGAAGGCCGCGAAGGACGCCGGCGTCGACGCCAAGGTTTCCTTCTCGCCCGGACGCACCGACGCCTCGCAGGAGCAGACCGACGTGCAATCGTTTGCGCCGCTCGAGCCGCTCGCTGACGGTTTCCGCAATTACCATCGCAGCCAGCACCTCATGTCGCCCGAGGAGGCGCTGGTCGACAAGGCGCAGCTGCTGACGCTGACGGCGCCGGAGATGACGGTTCTGGTCGGCGGCCTGCGCGTGCTCGGCGCCAATGCCGGAAACTCCAAGCATGGTGCGTTCACCAAGCAGCCCGGGAAGCTGACCAACGACTTCTTCCTCAATCTGCTCGACATGAGGACGGAGTGGCAGGCCACTGGCGGCGACATCTACGAGGGTCGCGACCGCAAGACCAAACAAGCCAAGTGGACCGCCACCCGGGTCGATTTGATCTTCGGTTCGCACTCGCAACTGCGCGCGATTGCCGAAGTCTATGGCTCTGCGGACGCCAAGGAGAAGTTCGTGAAGGACTTCGCGGCGGCGTGGACCAAGGTGATGAACGCCGACCGCTTCGATCTCAATCCGAGCTACGCAAAGGCGGCGTAGCTCTACAAAGGCCGGCAGCAGCCAACGCTCTTTACGAGAAAATCTGGGCGGCGTTTCAAACAGAGCTTGAAACGCCGCCCGATACGGCCGCAGCAATAAAATTACTGCGCGCTATTGGGTCGAGATCTGCTGCGGGTGCGACGGCGGCGGCTTCTTCTTGAGCTTCGCCTTCTTGGGCTTGGGCGCGGGCTTCTGCTCCGCGACTTCGACGCGATCCATATCCATCAGCCGGCCGCCTTCGAAGCGATAAATGCCCGGCCGCGGCCCGCTATTGTAGGTCAGAACCAGGCTGCGCACGCCGTTGGGGTTGGCACCGAGCTGCACGTTCGACGGCGCGCCGGCGCGATACACCACGTCGCACTCGGTCATGCCAAGCTCGACGCCGCCGCCCAACAGCGGCTCGGCCGCCGGCCCTTCGGCCGTCGCCGGTGCGGCTATCGGGGTCGCTGCCGGCATGGCCGGGCAGGCCCCGCTTGCGTCAACCATTTGGTTGGCGCTGACCGGACCTCGCTTGTTGTTCGTGTCCTGCAGTTCGGAGAACGTATAGCCGCCATTGCGGCCACTGAAATCGAAAGGCCGTTGGAACCAACGCTCGCTGGTGTCGAACACGTCGGCATTGGCGCAGCCGTAAAGGCCGAGCGCCAAGGTCAGCACCGCGAGAGCGCGCGAGCGATGTGAGCGAACCTGCACCGGGACGTCCCCTGTTGCCCCTTTTGAAATCGACCGGCTCAGCACGAAGATGCGCGCCAGTTTGTGGTGCGATCATGGCGCGAGCCGCCGCACCGTTGCCGAAGCGGTGCGGCGAAGCGCGAACCTACAAGCGCGGAGTGAACCGGGCAAACGTAAAAAAACAATGATCCCTCAGCGGCTTGACCGGCACTGAATTATACAATGATCCTTCAGTCGCTTGACCGCAACCGAATTATAGCGGGCA
>JASHXZ010000692.1 GCA_030043285.1 Xanthobacteraceae bacterium
GAAAAGGTCAGCGACGCGCAATACCGAAAGTGAAGCCGTGCGCCGCCTACGATGGGTTGAGCGTCAGCAAAACCCATCATGCAGCGGCATTGTCTGGCCGGACGCGTTGGCTCGCACCTTAGGATGAGGTGAACAGCACGAGCGCGGGCAAGCTTTTCGCTGGCTGTGGGTTCGCATAACGTAGACATTACATTACAATACCCGCTCAACGATAATACCCGCTAAACGAGATGCATAACCGAGGAAGCCATGAAAGCGATTTGTGCAATCTTAGCTGCAGTAGGCGCTCTACAGGCTTTCCTTGTGGCCGCGCAGGCCGAGACGTATCCCAGCCGACCGATCACGATCATCGTGGCTTATCCGGCCGGGGGCTCGGCCGATGTGCTCGTTCGCGCGATCGGTCAACGTCTTTCCGCGGCTTTGCACCAGCCGGTGATCATCGAGAACAAGGGCGGCGCCAGTACCCAGATCGGAGCGCAATACGTCGCGAAGTCGGCAGCAGATGGCTACACTTTGCTCGCCACCGATGGCACAACCTTCTCCAACCAATACCTCTATCACAAGCTGCCTTACGATCCGGACCGGGACTTCGTGCCGGTTTCCGGCCTGGGCGTCCTTCACCAGGCGCTCGTCGCCAACCCGTCGTTCCCCGCGCAGACGGTTGCGGATCTGATCGCTTTGGCAAAGGCCAGGCCAAACGTGCTGAACTACGCCACGGTCGGAGTAGGCTCATCGAGTCATCTAACAATGCAAATGCTGGAGGATATGAGCGGTATTGCGCTCACGCCTGTTCACTACAAGGGCGGCGCGCCAGCACTCATCGATGTGCTTGCCGGTCGTGTGCCGCTGGTGTTCCTCAGTCTCACCCTGACGGCGCAGCCATTGCAGACCGGCCAGCTCAAAGCGTTGGCGATTGCGAGCCATGAACGTCTGGCGCGGTTCCCCAAATTACCGACCGTGGCCGAAACGGTGCATGGGTTTGAGGCGGCGGTATGGTTCGGCTTGTTCGCTCCGCGGGCAACGCCGCCGGCCCTCGTGACGCGGCTCAACGGCGCAGTGCAGTCCATTGTGGCCGATCCGAGTTTTGATCGCGATTTCCTCGAGCCGAATTTCTATGCGCCTCTTACCGGCTCGCCTGAGGAATTCGTGGGATTTGTACGGACGGAGGAGGCGCGATGGGGTAAAGTCATCGCCAACGCGAAACTGAGCCTCGATTGAATGGTATTCGCCGCACGTCGGCCGAGGTACCTGCATCCGCTCGTCGCTGCACCGCATCCGGTAAACATCGTCTTTACTACCAAGAGGCGGCGCTTTGCGCCGCCGGCGATAATCAATAAGGTCTTGGCCCGACAGGACTGGTGGCAGGGCAGGACCAAAGCCATGGATATGAGCGTGAGCGTCGGCGCGACCGAGAAACAGGAAACGGCGGACGAGTCCGCGGCCGTTCCGGCGCGCAGCCGCAATGCCAGCGATCTCGACGAATGGCTCGCCAAGGTCGAGGCGATGGGCGAGCTCAAGCGCATCAGCGCCGAGGTCGATCCCGATCTCGAAGCCGCCACCATCACCTACCTCGCCGGCAGCGAAAAGAGCCCGGCGTTCCTGTTCGAGAACATCAAGGGTCATCCCGGCCATCGCGCGCTCTACAACATGATCGGCTGCAATCTGTCGCGCTTCTGCCTGATGATCGGCGAAGCGCCGGTCGATCACCCGCTCAAGGCGGTGCAGGCGCTGCAGCGTAAGATGGGCCGCACCATGAAGCCGCGCGAAGTGCCGGCGGAGACCGCCATCTGCAATCAGAACATCGTCGCCGGCGACGCCATCGACATCAGGCAATTTCCGGCGCAGCGGATGTGGCCGCTCGACGGCGGACTTTATCTCGGCACCGGCGATGCGGTGGTGACGCAATGTCCGGAGACCGGCCGCATCAATGTCGGCACGTACCGCATGATGATCAAAGGCCCGCGCGAGATCGGCGTCTACACCTCGCCCGGCAAGGACGCCACCATCGACCGCGAGAAGTGGTGGAAGCTGGGCAAGCCGATGCCGATCGCGGCGGCCTACGGCATCGATCCGCTGCTGTTTCTGGTCGCGGCGACGAGCTTTCCCAAGACCGAAAGCGAATACGAATATTACGGCGGCATCAATGGCGCGCCGATCGAGCTGTTCCGCAGCGACCTCACCGGCCTGCCGCTGCCGGCGCGCGCCGAGATCATTCTCGAGGGTTTTGTTTATCCCGACGAAACGTTCGCCGAAGGCCCGTTCGGCGAATTCACCGGCTATTACGGGCGGCCGAGCGGCGCTACGCCGTTCATGCGCGTGGAGAAAGTGCGCTTCCGCAACAATCCGACCTTGACCTGTGCGCTGATGGCGGACGGTCCGGCGAACGAGGCCGGCCTGTTCTGGGCCGCGTTGCGCTCGGCGGCGATCTGGGCCGACCTGCAAAAGCTCGGTGTGCCAGGCATCCAGGGCGTCTGGTCGATCCCGGAAGCCGCCGGCTGGGGCATCACGGTGGTGTCGATCAAACAAATGTATGCCGGCCATGCGCCGCAGGTCATGGCGCTCGCCGCGCAAACCACCGCCGGCGCCTATTTCGGCAAATACGTCATCGTGGTCGACGACGACATCGACCCGACCAACGTCCATCAGGTGCTGTGGGCGATGGCGACGCGTTCGCGGCCGGCGCAATCGATCGACATTCTGCGCGAGACCTGGAGCACGTTTCTCGATCCAAGCCTCAATCCGCCGGAGATCCGGCCGTGGGGCTCCAAGGCGCTGATCAACGCCTGCATGGACTATCGCTACATCAAGAACTTCTCCAAGCGCACCAAGCTGTCGCAGCCGATGTACGAGCAGGTGGTGGCGCGCTGGAGCGAGCTGGGCTTTGCGGGCAAGCCGCCGGTGGTGTCGGTGTTCGAGGACGCAGCGCCGGGGACGAGCGTGGAGTAGTGGCTCGGCGGCTCTCTGATGAGAGCCGCTAATGGCCGGCGCACACGTCGGCATGGATCCGCAGAAGGGCGCGCACGGTTTCTTCGGATCTGGCGCGCGCCATGCCGCATTCGGTGGCGATGCCAAATTGCGGAACATATCGGCGTGCGGCCGCAATTCGCGCTTTGGCGCCTTCTACCCCGTCTTTTGCATGGACGACCCCAAGGAACAGTTCGGTGCCGGAAGCGAGCTTGAGGTCCCGCAATGGCCGGTGGAATTCGTCGTCGTGGCGACCGATCGGGACTGGCATGTGAATATAGGCGAGATGGTGCTTGATCGCGCCGGCCAACGCATTGGCAAACTCGACCATTCTGGTCGCGTCCTTGGGTTCAACAAAATGTCTGGCGCCGAAATCGCCGTAACACAAATGCAGGCCGAGCTCGACGTCGCCCGGTACAGCACCGCATAAGCGTTCCATGCGCTCGACAATCTTCTGCCGTGGAACGTTGGCGGGGACGGCATCGCTGGCCTGACCGTCCCAGATCACCATTTCGTTGCAGACGTCCCACTGAATGCACAGGTCGTCATGCGGGATATGGCGGCAGAGCGCGGCGACCTCGGCGATCATCGCTTTTTCATAGGCTTGTTCGACAGCATCCGAAACCGCCGGCACGACGACCGAACTCACCACCGCGAAAGGCGTGGGCAGACAGACCTGAAACCGAATCGACTTTGGCAGCGTGCCGTTCTGCCGCGCCGCGGCAAAATCCAGGTAAGAGGCGCGCGCCTCGCGGGCATAGCCGAGTTCGCCGAAACGGACGTCCGACGGCTTGATGCCCTCCGCGAGCGTGAGCAGCGGAAAGCGGTTGGTCGGCCGAATGGCTCCGGACGGATCGGGGCGCAAAAAGGCGCTGGCGCGC
>JASHXZ010000693.1 GCA_030043285.1 Xanthobacteraceae bacterium
CGGCGGCTTTTGCGAATATCAGATCAACAACATCAACACGCTGGTCGCGATCCCCGACGCCATGTCGGACGAGGAGGCGACCCTGGTGGTGACGGCAGGCACCGCCATGTACGGCCTGACCGAGCTCGGCGGCCTCGTTGCCGGCGAGAGCGTCGTTGTCACCGGGCCGGGACCGATCGGCCTCCTCGGCGTTGCGGTGGCAAAGGCGTTGGGCGCGCATCCGGTCATTCTCACCGGCACGCGCGACAACCGGCTGAAAATCGGCCGCGAACTCGGCGCCGATCACGTCGTCAACGTGCGCAACGAAGACGCCGTCGAAGCGGTGCGCCGGCTCAATGGCGGCAAGGGCGTCGATTACGTGGTCGAATGCTCGGGCGCGCCGAATGCCGTCAACGAGGCGATCCGCATGGTCAATCGCGGCGGCAAGGTCTGCCTCGCCGCCTTCCCACACGAGGAGACGCCGGTCGACGTCGCCCACATCGTGCGCAACAACATTTATCTCTACGGCATCCGCGGTGAGGGCAAGAGCGCCACGCACCGCGCCGAAGCCTTCATGTCGCAGCAGCGCTTCGACGCCACCAAGATCCATACCCACACGTTCGCGCTCGACGATCTGCCGACCGCGATCCGTTACGCCAAGGACCGCGTCGACGACGCCATCAAGGTCGTCGTCAAGGCGCGGGGCGTCGCCGCGCACCAAGTCGCCGCCGAATGAATCATCGTGCGACCGGTTTGACGCGGCCTGTGCTGTCAAACCTTGCGGATGCGGAACGTTAGAACTTTATTGTTCCGCTGCGTCTCCTCGAGCGTGTCGCCGGTCTGGTTCAGGAGATTAGGAATGTCGATGCCGGCGAGCGGATCGGTGCATTCGACCACGAGGACCTCGCCGGGCTGCATGGCCTTGAGCGCCTTGCGGGTGCGCAGCGCGGGGAGGGGACATTTAAGGCCGCGCAGGTTGAGGGTCTTTTCCGTCATGGCCGCCTTTTGCCATCCTTAAGGGTGATGCGCTCGCGCCGGGTCGTTTATACTTTACATTAGCAGTGGTTTCTGAGCGTTGCGGAAGCGCGGTGACCGGTATGGGACGGCCGAGCATCGCCATTGGGCAATATGACATTATAAGACGGCATAGGCCCGCTTGCGGGCGGACGGTAGCTGGATGCGCATCATCGGACTCGCGGGCTGGAGCGGCTCCGGCAAGACGACGCTGGTCACCAAGGTGATTCCGGCGCTGGTCCGCCGCGGCCTGAAAGTCGCAACCGTCAAGCACGCCCATCATGACTTCGATACCGATCAGCCGGGCAAGGATTCGTGGCTGCACCGGCAGGCCGGCGCCAGCGAAGTCGCGATCGTGTCGAGCCGGCGCTGGGCCATCGTCCACGAACTGGGCGACGCGCCGGAGCCGGCGCTCGAAGACATTTTGGCGAAGCTCAGCCCGGTCGATCTGGTCATCGTCGAAGGGTTCAAGCGCCATCCGCATCCGAAGCTTGAGGTCTATCGCGCCGCCGTCGGCAAGCCGCTGCTGCATCCCGACGACGACTGCATCGTTGCCATTGCCACCGACGCGCCGCTGGCGGGGGCCAGCGTGCCGGTGCTGATGCTCGACGACATCGAAGCGATTGCGGACGCGATGGCGGCCGAGGCGCAGACGAGCGAGCATCTCGTGCCGCGGGAGACGGCGTGATGGCGCAGCTTAGCGACGACTGCTTCGCCTTCGCGGGCCCGCTCATGCCGGTGGCCGATGCCGAACGGCTGATCGCCGAGCGCGTCGCGCCGGTCGATGGCCAGGAGATCGTGCCGCTGCGCGCCGCGACCGGCCGCGTGCTGGCGAACGATGTTGTCGCGCCGATTGATCTGCCGCCGTTCGATAACTCGGCGGTTGATGGTTATGCGGTCCGTGCCGGCGATCTCGCAGGCGAGGGCGAAACGCGGCTTACGGTCATCGATCGCGCCGCCGCCGGTCATGCCGCCGATCATGCGCTCAATGCCGGTGAGGCGATCCGGATTTTCACCGGCGCGCCGATGCCGGATAACGCCGACACGGTGTTCATGCAGGAGGACTGCAAGGTCGAAGCCGGCGCGGTCGTGGTGCCGCCAGGCCTCAAACGCGGCGCTAATCGCCGGCTCGCCGGCGAAGACGTGCGCGCCGGCGTCGTCGCGCTGCCGGCCGGCCGGCGGCTTGCCGTGCAGCATATCGCGCTCGCCGCGGCGCTCGGCCTGACCGAGGTCGAGGTGCGGCGCCGCGCGCGGGTTGCGCTGTTCTCGACCGGCGACGAGATCGTCGAGCCTGGTACGAAGCTGCCGCGCGCGGCGCTTTACGATGCCAACCGCTATTTGCTCGCCGGCATGGCGGCGCGCCTAGGCGCCGAGGTGACCGATCTTGGCATCTTGCGCGACGAGCCGAAGGCGTTGGCGCGGGCCATCGCCGCGGCGGCGCTCGATCACGACCTCGTTTTGACGTCGGGCGGTGTGTCGACCGGCGAGGCCGATCATGTGCGCGCCGCGATCGAGAGCATCGGGCGCATCGTGTTCTGGCGGCTCGCCATCAAACCCGGCCGGCCGGTGGCGATGGGCGTGATTCGCGGCGGCAATGCCGGCGACGGCGCGGCGTTCGTCGGTGTGCCCGGCAATCCGGTGGCGGCGTTCGTCACCTTTGCGCGCGTGGTGCGGCCCTTGCTGTTGCGGCTTGCCGGCGCGTTGCCCGAGCCGCTGATCGCGCTGCCGGCGCGCGCCGCGTTTTCCTACAAGAAGCGCAAAGGTCGCCGCGAATACGTGCGCGTTGCGCTGCGCGCCGGGCCCGATGGCGGCATCGCGGCGTTCAAGCACGGGCAGGATGGCGCCGGCGTGCTTACCTCGCTCACCGAAACCGATGGCTTGGCCGAACTGCCGGAGGATGTGACGGGGGTGACGCCAGGTACGACTGTCGGCTTCCTGCCGTACGCTTCGCTGGTCGGCTGATCGGCCGGGTCAGGCTTCCGGATATTGTTTCGCGATTGCTTCGGCGCGTGCGGCATCGTCCGGCGTGTTGACGTTGAAGAACGGATCGACCGGCGTGTCCGGCCATTCGGCGATGCCGATGCCATGGCGCGCGGTCCACATGTCGATCTTGCGCAAACCTTCGACGGTGAGCGCGCGGCGCAAATCCTCGCGCAGGGTAAGCGGCCAAAGCCCGACCACCGGATGGCTCCGTTGTCCGGAGCGGGCGCAAGCGAGCGGCGCGTTCGCGGCGCTGCGCGTTTGGTGCAGGCGCGGTACCAAATCCTTGGGCAGGAACGGGCAATCGCCGGGCGCACTGACGACCCATTGGCAATCGGGTGCGTTCACCGCCGCCCAATCAAGTCCGGCCAAAATGCCGGCAAGCGGGCCGACGAAATCTGGGACGCCATCGGGTATGACGACAAGGCCGGTGTCAGCGAAGCGCGCTGGGTCGCCGTTGGCGTTGATGATGAGTGTGCGGCAGTGCGGCTTCAGCCGTGCCAGTACGCGCTCCAGAATGGAAGCGCCGCCGAGGCGGATGCGCGCCTTGTCGCCGCCGCCCATGCGCCGGGCGAGGCCGCCGGCGAGGATGAGACCGAGGGTGTGAGGATATTCGATCGCCACGATAATCTAAAAAGTTATCTCTCTGCTGCAGAGGAAGGTGAAACAACGTCGCGCAGCATCATTCATCGTGCACCGCGGCCTTGCGGCGGTGTTTGGCGCTTTCTTCTTCCACATAGGCGAGGTCCTGATCGAACACGATCCGATCCTCGCCGGCGAGCGCGATAAAACGCTTGCCGCGGGCGCGGCCGATCAGCGTCAGATTGGCTTTGCGGGCGAGCTCCACGCCCCAGGCGGTGAAGCCGGAGCGCGAGATCAGGATCGGAATGCCCATGCGCACCGTTTTGATCACCATCTCGGAGGTGAGCCGGCCGGTGGTGTAGAAAATCTTGTCGGCGGCGCCGACGCCGTGCTTGAACATCCAGCCGGCGATCTTGTCGACGGCGTTGTGGCGGCCGACGTCCTCCATGTAGACCAGCGGCCGGTCGGCGACCGCAAGCACGCAGCCGTGAATGGCGCCGGCCTCGAGATAAAGCGACGGCGTGGTGTTGATCTTGTGCGTGAGCGCGTAAAGCCATGACGTGCGCAATTGCGCCTG
>JASHXZ010000694.1 GCA_030043285.1 Xanthobacteraceae bacterium
ATCCGGCCTGATCCTTTATGCAAACGCGCATGGTGCGCGCTTGTTCGCCGAGAATATCTCATACGCGGCAAGACAAAATTGTTACCCGGATGCGGTGCAGCATAAGCGAATTCACGCGCGTCTTCGACGCACTGTGGCGGTGCACCGCTGATCCGGGATTGTTTCAAACGCAGAGTTTGTAACGATCCCGGGGATGCTGCGCTCCGCCTGGGAAACGCCCGCTCACTATTCCGCCGCCGCGCGCCGGCACGCTTCCCACAGCCGCGCCGCCGAGGCCGGCATGTCGAGATGCGCGCCGGCGCCGTTGGGGATCGCGTCGGCGACCGCGTTCATGACGGCCGCGATGGCTGCGGTGGTGCCGGCCTCGCCGACGCCTTTGACGCCGAGCGGGTTGGTGGTCGCCGGCGTGTTGTGCAGCGCGTCGCGCAGCGGCGGCACGTCGTCGGCCCGCGGCAGCGCGTAATCCATGAACGAGCCGGTGACGAGCTGGCCGCTGTCGGCGTCGTACACCGTGCGCTCCATCAGCGCCTGGCCCAATCCGGCCACCACCGCGCCGTGGAATTGGCCTTCGACGATCTTCGGTTCGAGCGCGCGGCCGCAATCGTCGACCGCCGAATAGTTGGCGATCGTCATCGCTCCGGTCTGCGGATCGATCTCGACCTCGGCGATGTGCACGCCGTTGGGAAAGGTCTGCTCGGTCTGGGTCGTGGTCTTGGTGTCGAGGTCCTCCGCAATCTCCCCGCGCTTCTTCAGCGCGGCAGCATGAGAAGCAACCGCGAACAGCGAGACGCGGCGATCGGTGCCGACCACCTCGAAATGCCCCGACGTGTAGGCGATGTCGGTCTCGCCGGTTTCGAGCATCGCGGCGGCGATCGGCTTACCCTTTTCCAGGATCGTATCGATCGCCTTGACCACCGAATGGCTCACCGTCATGCCCGAGCGCGATCCAACCGACGCATAGCCGGGCAGCTCCAGCGCCGAATCGCCGTGGCGATGCGGAATCTTGTCGGGCGCAATGCCGAGCCGCTCGCCGATCAGCCGCGAGAACACCGTGGCGTGGCCTTGGCCGGTGTTCTGCACGTTGAGGCTCAAGAGCAGCGTGCCGTTGCCGGGGAACGACAGCAGCGCGGTTTCGGTCGGCGCGCCGCCGGAATGTTCGAGCGCGCAGCAGATACCGAAGCCGCGATATTTGCCGCGCTTGTTGGCGTCGCGGCGGCGCTGCTTGAAGCCGTCGTAGTCGGCGAGCGCCAGCGCCTGGTCGAGGATCGGCGCGAAGTCGCCGCTGTCGTAGGTGGTGCCGACCGGCGTCTTGTACGGCATCTGCGATTTTTTGATCAGATTGCGCCGCCGCAGTTTTATCGGATCGATGCCGGACACGCGCGCCGCTTCGTCGACCACGCGCTCGAGCGCGTAGCTCGCTTCCGGCCGGCCGGCGCCGCGATACGGCGCGGTCGGCAGCGTGTTGGTGAAGGCGCATCGGACGCCGACATCGATGTGCCGGATGTCGTACATGCCGGGCAGGCAGCGCGTGAAACTCAGGGTCGGGATCGCAGCGCCGATCGAGCCCAGATAGGCGCCGACATTGCCGACATTGCGGATGCGCAGCGCCAAAAATTTGCCATGCTCGTCGAGCGCCAGCTCGACCTCCGAATAGGTATCGCGCGCCTGGTTGTCGCTGACGAACGCCTCCGAGCGCGTCGACATCCAGTGAATCGGCCGGCCGAATTTCTTGGCGCCGACAAGGAGCGCGATGTTCTCCGGATAGGCGCCTGTTTTCAACCCGAAGGCGCCGCCGACGTCCTCGGTGACGACGCGCACCTTCTCCTTGGGCAGGTTCATGATGGCGAGGATGTTTTCGCGCAAGGTGCCGGCGCTCTGCGAGCAGGCGCGCATCGTGTAGGCGTCGGTCGCCGCATCGTAGCTCGCGGTGGCGCCGCGCGGCTCCATCGAATTGATCACCATGCGCTGGCTCATCACCGCGATCTTGGCGACGTGCTTGGCGGCAGCGAAGATCGCCGCGACCTCGCGCGCATTGGCGTCCGCATCGGCGGCCGGCCCCGGCCAGTCGACAGCGAGATTGCCGGGCGCCTGCGGCCACAATTGCGGCGCGCCGCCGCGCAGCGCCTCGCGCGCATCGACGACCGACGTCAGTTGCTCGTATTCGATGGCGACCAGTTCGGCGGCGTCCTGCGCCGCCGCCGCGGTCTCGGCGACCACCATGGCGACCGGCTCGCCGACATGCATGACCCGCTCGGACGCCAGTGACGGCCGGAACGGCATGACCAAACCCTTGCCGCCGCGGCCCGGCAGCGGCGGATGCCGGCCGATGCTGCCGACACCTTCGAGATCCTTGCCGGTGAGCACGCCGACCACGCCGGGCGCTTGGCGCGCCGGCTCGACGTCGATGCGCACGATGCGGGCAAACGCATGCGGCGAGCGCACGAAATACGCGTAGGCCTGGTTCGGCAGCGGCGCGTCGGCGACGTAGCGGCCGTGCCCGCGCACCAGCGGGTCGTCCTCGACGCGGCCGTGAAAGTTCGCGTGATGGGTTTCGGAATGGGTCGTGGCGTCCATTGTGGGTCCGGAAATCTCGTTACGTTTCGGGCGGCCTTTATAGCGAAAATCGGCGGCCTGTAGCGCGCATGAGCGACCCTCCTACGCTCGCTGCGCGAGCTTCGGAGGGTTTGAGTCCGCCGAAGCGCAGCGCGCGTAGGCGGAAGCGACATGCGGGGGGTGCGGCCGAGAAGTCCTTAAGCCGCCATGCAGCTTATGCGCCCCACCATCGTCATTGCCGAGCGAGTGCCCGCCTTACCGGCCGCAATGCGCAGGTGGTGTCCAATTGATCTCGCCGCGCGTTACCGGGACGGACGACCAATACGCGCGTCCGCCGCTGCCGGAACCGGCCGACGGCGTACACACGAGGCCTTGGCCGCCGGCGCACAGGATGGCGCCGACCGAGTAGATCAGGTTGCGGTGGATGCAATAATTTTCGATGGCTGACTGTTCCTGAATGGGTGGTACGGGCGGCCAGCCTTCGAGCGCGTCTTGATCGGGGGGCGGCCCTTGAGCGTTTGCGACGCCGGCCATCATGAGTATTGCGGGGACCACCAAGGCTGGGCGCATCGTTCTCTCATGATTGCTCGGGACATCGAAAACCTACCAAGAAGAGCCCGGCCATGTCGATGAGCTCTGTAGCCCGCATCAGCGAAGCCATATGCGGGGGGCGTTCCCGATTCGCAGGAAGTCCATCGATTTGGACGCCGCAATGGAGACATCGCTCAGGCGGAAATTCAATGATATCAACGCGATGTATCTTATCATGCGACAAGACTTGACAATAGTCCCACATTTTGCTTTATACGATTCGCAAATGCTCGCTCTCAAGGACACCGCACGGACGGCAAGCCGGGCGGCAGGAGCGAGTGCGGTGCCTGCGCGCGGCTTTGCCCGCCGCGCCCGGGCGGCTCCGGGCATCACGCGCTCCGGTACTACGGCCGGAGTGAGGGGTGCTGCCTCTGGACTGGGACAGGAAGGGGCGGGTAACGCCCGCCTAGCGAATTGACGGAAGTCCGCGTCCCAGGAAGCCTGGCCTGGAGCTGAGCCGGCAAGGTGACAACC
>JASHXZ010000695.1 GCA_030043285.1 Xanthobacteraceae bacterium
GCGGCGGTCTCCCCCAAAGCCGCATCGGAAAGATCCGGCCACGGCTCGCCTTCGCTTGCGCGCAGGAAGTTTACGCGGTCGCGCCATTGCCGCAGCGCTTTGGTCCAAGGCAGCCGCGTCAGGCCGGCGGCAAGAATCCCTGCCGCAAGCTTTTGCGCATTGTCGTCGCTCGGAGCGACGCCGACGGCCTGCTCCGACAGGACCAGCGCGCCGAGCCGCCGCGTCCGTCGACCGCGCAAACTCGAGCTCGTCGCGTCAAACGCGATTCCCTCGCGATCTTCAATGCGTTCGGCGAAGTGCGTCTCGATCTCGGCGAGCGCGATCGGCGCGGCGAGCAAGATGCGCCCGGCCGCCGCCGACCCGGCGAGTTCGGCAATCGCGAGATAAGGCTCGCGCGCAAGCGGCGACGTCAAATCGACCTGCCCGCCGCGGCCGTTCGCCAGCAGGAACGCACCGCTGCCGCCGCCGCGGCTCTTGGCGATCCGGTCCGGATAGGCGAGCGCCAGCAGGGCGCCGACGCTCCATTCTTCTTGCGGCGCCACGGTATCCGACTGCGCAATCTCGGCCCAGCGCTGCGCCATGGCGCGGGCGTCACGGGCGCGCGGCGAGCGGTCGCGGCGGAGCGCATCGAGCCGGCCGCGCAAATCCACGCCGTCGCCGCCGAGGCCGCGCTCGCCGATCAAAGCTGCAATCTCCGCACCCTCGACTGCCTGACCGTGCGTCGCGGCGTCGACCACCATGCGGGCAAGCCGCGGCGGCAGCGGCAGGCGGCGCAGGTGGCGACCTTCATCGGTGATGCGGCCTTCGTCGTCGATGGCGCCGAGCGCGATGAGCAGCGCACGCGCTTCGGCCAGCGCCGGCCGCGGCGGTGGATCGAGAAAGGCGAGCTGCTCGGGACGCGCCCCCCAAGCGGCGAGATCGAGCGCGAACGACGACAGGTCGGCGGCCAGGATTTCCGGCCGCGCGAACGGTTCGAGCGCGGCGGTTTGCGGCTCGTCCCACAGCCGATAGCAAATGCCCGGCTCGGTGCGGCCGGCGCGGCCGCGACGCTGGTCGGCGGCGGCGCGCGACACGCGCACCGTCTCGAGCCGCGTGAGGCCGACATCGGGCTCGTAGCGCGGCACCCGAGCGAGCCCGCTGTCGACCACGATGCGCACGCCTTCGATGGTGATCGAGGTTTCGGCGATCGACGTCGCCAGCACGATCTTGCGCCGGCCGGCCGGCGGCGGCGCGATGGCGCGCATTTGTTCCTCGCCGGCGAGCGCGCCGTAGAGGCCGACCACGTCGGTGTCGGGTGCAATACGGTCGGCCAGCTGCGTGGCGGTGCGCCGGATTTCCGCCGCGCCGGGCAGAAACGCCAGCACCGAGCCGGGCTCGGCGCGCATCGCGCGCACGATAGCGTCGGCGATTTGCGGCTCGATCGGGCGCGGGTCGCGGCCGAGATAGCGCGTCTCGACCGCAAAGGCGCGGCCGGTGCTCTCGATCACCGGTGCACCGCCGAGCAGATCGGCAACGCGCGCGCCGTCGATCGTCGCCGACATCGCCAGAAGCTTCAGGTCGGGCCGCAGGCCCTGCTGGGCGTCGCGCGCCAACGCGAGCCCGAGATCGGCGTCGAGCGAGCGCTCGTGAAATTCGTCGAACAGAACCGCCGCAATACCGTCGAGGCTTGGATCGTCGATGATGAGCCGGGTGAAAATGCCTTCGGTGACGATTTCGATGCGTGTGCGTTTGGAGATTTTCGAACCGAACCGCACCCGCAAGCCGACCGTGTCGCCGACGCGCTCGCCGCGCGTTTGCGCCATGCGTTCGGCGGCGGCGCGGGCGGCAAGCCGGCGTGGCTCCAGCACCAGGATGCGACGGTCGCGCGCCCATGCCTCGTCGGCGAGCGCCAGCGGCACCCGCGTCGTCTTGCCGGCGCCCGGCGGCGCGACCAAAACCGCCGCATTCCCCGCGCGCAAAGCCGCCGCCAGCTCAGGCAACGCCGCATCGATGGGGAGCGGGGGGAAATCCATCTTCGTCATTGCCGGGCTTGACCCACGGCTGTCCGGTTAGGAAAATCCGGAGTCTTTACAAGTCCTTGCAACGCCTCAAGTTCACAGTATTCGTTAGCACTGTCGATCCAGGACTGCGAACTTGAGTCTTTTGAATCACTTGACTCCCTTAACCGGACACTCGTGGGCTTGACCCGGCAATCCATGGGGCCACGCCGCCGCATAGACCCGCGGGTCAAGCCCGCGGGTGACGAGAGAGGGAATGCGCCTTCGCCAATTATCCACTGCGCCGTGCCAAATCGCCCGAAAGCCCTATATTATCCTCCGCATGCCCGCAGCACAGAAAGCCGCCTCGAAGGCGTCAAAACCGTCGCCCGCCGCTCCCGCCGCCGCGCCGCTCAAGAAAGGCGATCACGTCTTTCTGGTCGACGGCTCGGGCTACATTTTCCGAGCCTATCACGCGCTGCCGCCGATCAATCGCAAGTCCGACGGGCTGCAGCTCAACGCCGTGTTCGGCTTTTGCAACATGCTGTGGAAGCTCCTTCGCGACATGAAGGCCGAGGACAAGCCGACGCATCTCGCCGTGGTGTTCGATCTCTCCGAGCGCACGTTCCGCACCGAGATGTATCCGGACTACAAGGCGCATCGCCCCGACCCGCCGGACGATCTGAAACCGCAATTCCCGCTGATCCGCGATGCGGTCCACGCTTTCGATCTGCCCTGCCTCGAACAGCGGGGTTTCGAGGCCGACGACCTGATCGCCACCTATGCGCGGCAAGCCTGCGAGGCCGGCGCCACCGCCACCATCGTCTCGTCGGACAAGGATTTGATGCAGCTCGTCAACGACTGCGTCGTCATGTTCGACAGCATGAAGGACAAGAAGATCGGCCCCGCCGAGGTGATGGAAAAGTTCGGCGTGCCGCCCGACAAGGTGATCGAGGTGCAGGCGCTGATCGGCGACTCGACCGACAACGTGCCCGGCGTGCCCGGCATCGGCGTCAAAACCGCCGCGCAGTTGATCGGCGAATACGGCGACCTCGATACGCTGCTCGACCGTGCCGGCGAGATCAAGCAGGAAAAACGCCGGCAGACGCTGATCGACAACGCCGACAAGGCGCGGCTGTCGAAGCAGCTCGTCACGCTCGATGATAACGTGAAACTCGACGTGCCGATCGGCGATCTCGCCGTGCACGAGCCGGACTACAAGCGGCTGATCGCGTTCCTCAAGGCGATGGAATTCAACGGGCTGACCCGGCGCGTGGCGGAATTTTCCGGCGTTGACGCCGGCGAGATCGAGCCCGACGCGAACTTTTTGTCCGGCGGCCGCGCAGGCGCCGCCGGCGGTGCCGCTCCGGAAGGCTCGACCGCATCCGCCCCGCCGGGCAATGGCGCCGCGGCGATCAGAGAGAAATCGCGTCCCTCATCAGGCGCGCAAACACCGGCGGCGCAGAGCGATAGCGCACTGACGCCGCAGGATTTGGCGAAAGCGCGTGCCGAGACGGCGCGCAAGCAGAAATTCGATCTTGCCCACTATGAGACCGTGCGCAGCCTCGATCAGCTCAACGCCTGGATCGCGCGCGCGCGCGACCTCGGCATCGTGGCGATCGAAACCATGACGGCGAGCGGCGATCCGATGCAGGCCGAGCTTTGCGGGCTTGCGCTCGCCGTGGCGCCGAACGAAGCGTGTTACGTGCCGCTCGGCCATCGTCAGGGCGAGGGCGGCGGCGCCAGCCTGTTCGGCGGCGAACTCGCCGCCGGGCAAATTCCCGAGCGTGCCGCGCTCGAAGCGCTCAAGCCGCTTCTCGAAGACAAAGGCGTACTCAAGATCGGCCACGACGTGAAGTTCGGCTGGCAGATCTTCGCGCAGCGCGGCATCGAGATGGCGGCTAGCGACGACATCATGCTGATGTCCTACGTGGTCGACGCCGGCCGCGCCAGCCATGCGCTCGAATCGCTCGCCGAGCATAATTTCAGTCACGCCGGCATCAGCCTCGATTCGCTGATCAAGGCCGGCAAAGCAAAGATCACGTTCGACTGCGTGGTGGTCGAGCGGGCGAGCGAGTACGCCGCGGAGCGCGCCGACATCGTGCTGCGGCTCTGGCACGCGCTCAAGCCGCGGCTTGCCGCCGAGCACGTGCGCACCGTTTACGAGACGTTGGAGCGGCCGCTGGTCGGCGTGCTCGCGCACATGGAGCGCCGCGGCATTGCGATCGACCGCCAGGTGCTCTCCCGGCTGTCCGGCGAATTCGCCCAGGAGGCCGCCGGCCTCGAAGCCGAGATCCAAACACTCGCCGGCGAACCGATCAATCCCGGCAGCCCCAAGCAGCTCGGCGACATTCTGTTCGGCAAGTTCGGGCTGCCGGGCGGCACCAAGACCCGCACCGGCCAATGGTCGACCGGCGCGCGCGCGCTCGAAGATTTGGCCGAGCAAGGCCACAAGCTGCCGCAGGCGATCCTCGACTGGCGGCAGGTGTCGAAGCTGAAATCGACCTACACCGACGCGCTGCCCGGCTTCGTCAATCCGACCACGCATCGTGTGCACACGAGCTACGCGCTCGCCTCGACCACGACCGGCCGGCTGTCGTCGTCGGATCCCAATCTGCAGAACATCCCGGTCCGCACCGAGGACGGCCGCAAAATCCGCCGCGCCTTCGTCGCCGCGCCCGGCCACAAACTCGTCTCCGCCGATTATTCGCAGATCGAGCTGCGGCTGCTCGCCGAGATCGCCGGCATCGAGCAATTGCGCCGCGCGTTTCGCGACGGCCTCGACATTCACGCCATGACGGCGTCGGAAATGTTCGGCGTGCCGGTCAAGAACATGCCGGGCGAGGTGCGCCGGCGCGCCAAGGCGATCAATTTCGGCATCATCTACGGCATCTCGGCGTTCGGGCTCGCCAATCAGCTCGGCATCGGCCGCGACGAGGCCGGCGCCTATATCAGAAAATATTTCGAGCGCTTTCCCGGCATCCGCGATTTCATCGAGGAGTCGAAAAGCTACGCGCGGCAGAACGGCTACGTGAAAACGCTGTTCGGCCGCAAATGCCATTATCCCGAAATCAAAGCCTCGAACGCTTCGGTCCGTTCGTTCAACGAGCGCGCCGCGGTCAATGCGCGGCTGCAAGGCACCGCCGCCGACATCATCCGCCGCGCCATGATCCGCATGGAAGGGGCGCTGGCGAAGCAAAAACTCGCCGCGGCGATGCTGTTGCAGGTGCACGACGAATTGGTGTTCGAAGTGCCCGACGCCGACGTCGAGAAGACGATTCCGGTCGTCACCCAGGTGATGATCGAAGCGCCGATGCCGGCGGTCTCGCTGTCGGTCCCTATTCACGTCGAAGCGCACGCCGCCGGCAATTGGGACGACGCGCATTAAGGCGTGATGATTTTAGGTCGATCCAC
>JASHXZ010000696.1 GCA_030043285.1 Xanthobacteraceae bacterium
TCGATTCGATGCCGCGATGCGCGGCGTAGAGGATCGTGCCGCCCGGCGTTTCGTACAGGCCGCGCGATTTCATGCCGACGAAGCGGTTTTCCACGAGATCGAGCCGGCCGATGCCGTGGCGGCGGCCGAGCGCGTTGAGCTGCGCCAGCAGTGCGGCCGGCGAAAGTTTTTTGCCGTCGATCGCCACTGCGTCGCCCTTCTCGAAGTCGACGCTGACATAGTCCGGCTCATTCGGCGCCGCGCCCGGATCGTCGGTGCGCGAATAGACGTAGTCCGGCACCTCTTCGGCCGGATTTTCCAACACCTTGCCCTCGGAGGAGGTGTGCAGCAAATTGGCGTCGGTCGAGAACGGCGCCTCGCCGCGCTTGTCCTTGGCGATCGGAATTTGATTCTGCTCGGCGAAAGCGATGAGCGCCTCGCGCGACTTGAAGTCCCACTCGCGCCATGGCGCGATCACCGTCACGTCGGGCTTGAGCGCGTAGTAGGCGAGCTCGAAGCGCACCTGGTCGTTGCCCTTGCCGGTGGCGCCGTGGGCGACCGCGTCGGCGCCGACCTTCTCGGCGATCTCGATCTGCTTCTTGGCGATCAGCGGCCGCGCGATCGAGGTGCCGAGCAGATATTGGCCCTCGTACAGCGCATTGGCGCGGAACATCGGAAACACGTAATCGCGCACGAACTCTTCGCGCAAATCCTCGATGAAAATATTTTCCGGCTTGATGCCGAGCGTCAGCGCCTTCCGCCGCGCCGGCTCGAGCTCCTCGCCCTGGCCGAGATCGGCCGTGAAGGTCACAACCTCGCACCCATAGGTGGTCTGCAGCCACTTGAGAATGATCGACGTATCGAGCCCGCCCGAATAGGCCAGCACGACTTTCTTGACGTCGCGTTTTTTGGCGTCCTTGGCCATGACGATTCCCGGGGAGCTGAGGTCGAATTGCGCGCGGACTATAGGCAGGCGCGGCGGCGACGCAAGCCGACCGGTTCCGCCTAGGACAGCTTGCCGGTTTTGTTGGCCGTCTTGCCTTTGCGTCCGGGCAGAATTGCCGCCACGGCGCTCCGCAGCGCTTCGCCGGCTTTGACCAGCGGCCGCTCGACCGCATCATCGCTCGGCCGCGTTGCCGGCCAGCGGAAGAGGAGCCCGTGCATTAGCCAGATCAGCAGGAAGGTGAAAACGCCGGCGAACACCACGTCGGTGAAAAAGTGGCCGCCGGCGGCGATGCGAAGGAGCCCGATGGCGGCGCCGAACGTGAGTGCGCCACCGTAAGCCAGCGCGCGCCATTGCGGCGGCGCCAGCGCCGCCGGCGCCAAGGTCCAGAACGCGCCCGAGGCCTCGCCGGCGACGAACGAGCAATTGGCCGGGCAGTCGCCGAACGGATCCCACCAGGACGTGAAGCGATCGGTGCCGCCCAGCACTTTCACATCGATCGGCCGCGACCGCCCCCAGTAATCCTTCAAAATGCCATTTGTCAGCAGACCCGGTCCGAGCGCCAAGGTCAGGATCAGGAACAGCGACGCGCGGCCGCGCACCAGCATGCGCCGCCGCGGCAGCAGCAATTTGCCGACGATGGCGACAAAGGCCGGCGCCACGAGCAGCGCGATCAGATAACGCGCGCCGTCGCGCGAATGAAGGACCCACGGCTGGACGTTGACCTTGAAGAGCCCGACGTGGGGATCAAAAAAATGTGCCGATATCGCCAGGTCGAGCCCCGGATAGATGCCGAACACACCGCCGACGACGACGGCTATGACGAGCGCGATGACGAGCCCGGTGCGGTTCATGTCCGAGAGCTCCGATCTCTAAGCCAACCGCACCGCGACCTGACCGCCGGTCCTGACATAGGCGAGATACTCGAACGAGCGGCCGGTGCGCGCCACGTACTCGGCAAAGGCCTTGTATTCGCCGCGTTGCCAATCCGGATAGTTGAAGTATTCGTCGAAGACGACGATGCAGCCCGGCTGCAGCATGTCGCCGAGTCGATCGAAGATGGTCTTGGTTGCGCTGTAGAGGTCGCAATCGACGTGAATGAACGCAACTTTGCTCTCGCCATGATGCGCGGCAAATTGCGCCAATGTGTCCTCGAAAAATCCTTTGACAAGCGTCACGTTGGGGCGCACCGGCGGCAGTTTTCCAGCCACTGAGAAAGCGCCCTTCCGCGAGCCGAGCGTCCATGCTTCGGGCAATCCGACAAACGAATCGAAGCCATACCAGTGGATATCGGGCCGCAGTTCGGCCATCCGATTGATCGAGTCGCCTTTGTAGACGCCGAATTCAAGAAACAACCCGCTCGGTTTCTCGGGGATTTGCGACAACACGTAGCGGTACAGTTGATGCCGTCCTTTGAAATCGGCGGCATCGGCCAAGTGATCGCGCTCAAACGCGGCTGACGCGCCGACGTCGCGAAATGCGCCCATCAGATCAAGATCGGTCAGCGCGATCTCGATGAGCTTGCGCAGATTGCGCCGCATAATCTCGCGGATGCGGAATCTGAAATCCTCCAGCCGCAATCGTAGCCATATGGTCGGCTGCCGCCGCATTTGTTCCCTCATGCCCATGCCCGCATGGCCGGAACTGGACGATCAGCGTGTCCACTTCGCGGCAGCGCGATCCGCATTGTCATTTCCAGGCGCCGGCGTTGCGGCCGGCAAACAGCCAATAGACCAGCCCGCCGGCAATGCCCGCTGCGCCAAGCACCTCGCGCTCGCGCGCCACGATGCTGTCCGGTCCGCCCAGATAGCCGGCGAAATCGATACCGTAGCCGAGCGACAGCGCCAACACCCCGCCGAGCACGCCGTAGGCGATCACCGAGCGCCAGGCGAAACCTTCGCTCAGCGCAATGACGAGCAGCGCCGGCAACATCGCCAGCGCCGCCATGATGGCGGCGCTGACACCGATTATCCACCACAGCGCGACCGAAGGAACGTCGAGCGCGCCGACGTTCTCGCCGGCAGCCGACAACGTGCCGAGGGTAAACACCGTGGCGGCTGCAGTGCAGGCCAAGAGATAGGCGATCGCTATGGCGAACAGGCGGACCAGGATGGCCATGCGGTGCGGGGCGTTCGGCTCAGTCGGTCAGCGCCATGGCGCGCAGCGCCAAACGCTCGCGGGCCGAGAGCTTTTCGGTCGCGCTCTTGAGCTGGCCGCAGGCGGCCAGAATATCGCGGCCGCGCGGCGTGCGCACCGGCGACGCATAGCCGGCGTTGAACACGATCTCGGAAAACTTTTCGATCTGCGACCAGTCGGAGCATTCGTATTGGCTGCCGGGCCACGGGTTGAACGGGATCAGATTGATTTTGGCCGGAATGCCTTTGATCAAATGCACCAGCGCTTTCGCGTCAGCCAGCGAATCGTTGACGCCCTTGAGCATGACGTACTCGAAGGTGATGCGCCGCGCGTTCGACAGTCCCGGATAATTGCGGCAGGCGTCGAGCAGTTCGCGCAGCGGATATTTGCGGTTGAGCGGCACCAGCGCGTTGCGCAGCTCGTCGGTCACCGCATGCAGCGATACCGCCAGCA
>JASHXZ010000697.1 GCA_030043285.1 Xanthobacteraceae bacterium
TGGAAGCGGGTTGCGGCCGCCGGTCCTCGCCGCCGCGCCCGGTGCGGCGATATGATTCACGACTCCTGCAATGGCCTGCCAATAGCTATATTTGCACCACCAACCAGGAGACACCCCGTGTTCTCATTCCGCAAAAAGCTCGAAATGCCGGCTGCAGGCGACGCCCTGCCAGGCCGTCCCAATCCCATTCCCACCGCCGAACGCCATTTTATCAATGGTCGTGCGCTCAAGGGCCCTTATCCCGAAGGCTCGGCCAAGGCGATGTTCGGGCTGGGCTGCTTTTGGGGCGCCGAGCGCAAGTTTTGGGAGCTGGGATCGGGTGTCCTGGTGACCGCGGCCGGGTATGCGGGCGGCTTCACGCCCAATCCGACTTACGAGGAAGTGTGCAGCGCGGGCACCGGCCACAACGAAGTGGTGCTGGTGGTCTACGACCCGAAGAAAATCTCCTACGACCGGCTGCTCAAGACGTTTTGGGAAAGCCACGACCCGACCCAGGGCATGCGCCAAGGCAACGACGTCGGCACCCAATACCGCTCGGGCATTTACGTGTTCACGCCCGAGCAGCGCGCCGCCGCCGAAGCCTCGAAGGCGGCCTACAACAAGGCGCTCGCCGCCGAAGGCATCGGCCCGATCACCACCGAAATCCGCGACGCGCCGCCGTTCTACTTCGCCGAGGATTATCATCAGCAATATCTCGCCAAGAATCCGCACGGCTATTGCGGGCTCGGCGGCACCGGCGTGAGCTGCCCGATCGGTACCGGGGTGGCGGCGTAGATTTCAAGCGAGTGGCGAGGCCAGGCCGCTATTCGCCATTTCGCCATTCGCTATTGACGCGGACGACCGGCGCTGCGCGCGTTCGTTTGAGGCTTTGTTAACCATACCGAGCGTTAATCGGTCAGTGTTCGATTGCTTGAACCCGGCCGGATGGCGCGTATGCGGGTCACCCGCTCTTTGACGTTATTGCTGGTGTTGGCGATGGCGGTTGCCGGCTGCGCCGCGCAACCGGCGCCGCGACTCGCCGCCGCATCGCCGCAGCCACCCGGCGCAACCGCCATGGGCAGCATCGACACTTATGCCTACGGTTCGCCTGCCTATGGGTCGCCGCGCCCGCTCTACGCCGCCGCGCAGACACCGGCCCCGGCATCCGCGCCGGTCGGCCGTGGGTTGTTTGCCGGGCCGATAGGGTCCCCAGCGCCGCCATTAGCAGCAGCGCCGCCGCCCGTGGCGCGCGTTGCCGCGCCGCCCGCCGCCGCTCCAATCAGTGCGGTCACTTATAGTCCCGCGCCGCAGAACAAGGTGTACACGCTCGATTCCGGCGACCGGCTGCGCGTCGTCGTTTTCGGCCAGGACGGTTTGTCCAATTCGTATCTGGTCGATGCCAGCGGCCACATTGCCATGCCGCTGATCGGATCGGTCTCGGCGCGCGGGCTGACCACGGACGAATTGTCGAGCCGCATCGCCGAGCGGCTGCGCCAGGGTTTTGTGCGCGAGCCGCATGTCGCGGTCGAGGTCGAGGCGTACCGGCCGTTCTTCATCCTCGGCGAAGTCACGCAGCCGGGCCAATATCCTTATGTCGCCGACATGACAGTCGAGACGGCAGTCGCCATCGCCGGCGGTTTTGGCCCGCGCGCCTACCGGCCGACCGTCACACTCACCCGCATCGTCAACGGCCGGCAGGAGCGGATGACCGTGCCGACCACCTACGCGCTGCGGCCCGGCGACACGATCAACGTTCAGGAGCGGTGGTTCTGACAGGAGTCAGTCATCAGAAGTCGGTATTCGGATTCCGACCTCTGAGCTCCTGTCTGATGACTGACCGCTGATTACCGATTCCCGATCACTTTACATTCTTTGCCAAAAACGCCATCGAGCGCTGCCAGGCGAGCTTGGCGGCGGCTTCCTGATAGCTGCCGCGTTCGTCGCAATGGAAGCCGTGCTGGGCGTCCGGATACACATAGATCTCGCAATCGGCGCCGCGCTTCTGTTTGATCGCCTCGACGTCGCTCATCGGGATCGACGCGTCCTTTTCGCCGAAATGCATCTGGCACGGCACTTTCGGTTTCTGGTCGGCGTTCTTGGCGATCTGGCCGCCGTAATAGCAGACCGCGGCGGACAGGCCGTTGAGCTTGCAGGCCGAGAGAAACGAGATAGTGCCGCCCATGCAGAAGCCCATGATGGCGACTGGGCCGTCTTTCTTCAGGTCGTCGATCGCAGCCTGCACGTCGCGCAGCATCGCGCCCCAATCCGGATTGGCGACGAATTTGCGGGCATTGGCGATCTCGTCGGGCGTGTAGCCGCATTCGAACTTCGGCTGCTGGCGATCGAATACGGCCGGCGCCACGGCCGCATAGCCTTCGCCGGCGAGCCGATCGCACACCGCGCGGATATGATGATTGACGCCGAAGATTTCCTGAATGACCACGATGCCGCCCTTGGCCGGGCCGGCAGGATCGGCGCGGTAGGCGCCAAGCTTGAAACTGTCAGAAGCGGTGAGGGTGAAATGCTGACCCAAGACGATCCTCCTGTGACTGAACGGGAAACGACTTTCGCGGCGCGGCGCAATGGCCGGCCGGTCGGCCGACCATACACCGGCGGCCTCGCCGGTTGAAACGGTGTCGTAAAGGAAGCGGCAGGTCAGGCGCGTGCGCCGATGACCGGCGTCATGGAACAAACGTCAACGCGTGACGACGATGAAATCGGTGCCGCTACCGGTTTCCGGGCCGAGTCCGTGGTCGGAAATCACCAGCGAGGAGCCCGGCACGATCAGCTGCGAAATTTGATCGATCACATCCTGCGGAATGTCGATGCGGGCCAGCGCCTGTTCGGGCGTCTCGACTGGCCCAGCGGGCTCGATGCGCTCCTCGACACGAACGCGCCGGCGCTCGCCCCAGGGGGTGCGGACATACTTGACGTGCTCGACCGCGCGCGGCGCTTCGCCCGGCAGCGACACGACATTCCAGC
>JASHXZ010000698.1 GCA_030043285.1 Xanthobacteraceae bacterium
CCACGCGAACGGTTTTTCCTCTGCTGACCTTGAGCCGCACGCCGTCATTCTGAATTTTGACGTAGCGTTCGACCCGGCGCAGTGCGCTGCCGAACGTATCGGCCGACGCAGCCACGTAGTACAGCAGGCCGACCTCGCGAAAATCGAACTCGCCGACGAGGTGGAAGCCCAAAAGCGCGTCACCCAGCGCCGCGGCGACCAGCTCGACGAACTTTATTTGATTGGCGACGCCAATCCTCGCGCTGGGGTCGGCGATCAGATCGCTGGTCAGGGCGGCGGCGGCGATCAGCGGCGCGGTATCGATGCCGTGGCGCTTGGCGTGCAGGTAGGCGACGCGAGAGAGCACGCCGGCGCAGCGTCGCAACGATCTGTCTTGCTTTGGCGCGGGCTTGGCCATCGCGGCACTCATCCCAGCTTCCAGCGCACTTTCTCCATAGCATTTCAACAGACAGCTGGAAATGGACGGGCCGGTCTGATGCAGTTCAAAGCCCGGTGATCGGCGTCGGAAATGACCGCCGCAGCCGCGTCGGTAGCGCTAGCTTGCCGGCTCATCCTCGAACTTGAAGCCGATTTTTTCCAGGCCTTGCAGCGCTGCCTTGCCGTACTCGCTCGCGATTTCCTTGGCCAGGCTTGGCGCATAGGCGATCGGGTCGACCTGCTCATCGGTCTCCGGCACGATCATCACCAGCAGCCGGCCGGTTTCGTTGGCGACATTGCGGAAGCTGCGGTTCTCGCCGCGCGGCACCGAAATCATGTCCAGCGGCTCAAGGATGAGCGCGTGTTCGCCGTGATTACCCCAGGCAATTTCAAAGCGGCCGGACAGACAGAGGAAATTCTCGACGGTGTTGAGATGACGATGCAGGCCGGGTCCGTTGCCCGGCTCGCATTCGGCGATGCTGACGATCAGGCCGCGCGGCCCCTTGACCGGCGCGCCGGCGCTGCGGCCCTGATAATCGGCCGGCGCCATCACCGGATAGACGCGCCGCGCCGTGACCTTCTCCACGGCGCCAGACGGAATGCCGTGCGCCTCGAAATTCTGCCGCTGGTAAGTCTGCAGTTTGCCGAACCGGGCGACACGGGCTTCCATCATTTCAGGGCTCAGCGACTTCGTTGTCACGGTGGCTGCTCCATGTTTTCGCAAACGGCCGTGCGGCACGCCGACATCATGTTATCACATATTCGGGTAATTCGGGCCGCCGCCGCCTTCGGGCGGCACCCAGGTGATATTCTGGTTGGGATCTTTGATGTCGCAGGTTTTGCAGTGGACGCAGTTCTGGGCATTGATGACGAAGCGTGGCGCGCCCGCTTCCTCCACCCATTCGTAGACGCCGGCCGGGCAATAGCGCGCCGATGGTCCGCCGTAGACGTCGTGCTCGGACGATTTCTGTAAGCCACCGTCGCGCACCAGAAGGTGCACCGGCTGGTCTTCTTCGTGATTGGTGTTCGACAGATAGACCGACGACAAGCGATCGAAGGTGAGCTTGCCGTCGGGTTTCGGGTAGGCGATCGGCTGGCACGCGGCTGCGGCCTTCAGCGTGGCGAAATCCGGCTTGCCGTGCTTGAGCGTGCCGAACAGCGAGAAGCCGAACCGGTTGGTCCACATGTCGAAGCCGCCGAGCGCGACGCCGGCGAGCGTGCCGAATTTCGACCATAGCGGCTTGGCGTTGCGCGCCGGCTTGAGATCGCGCCCGATCGGCGAGGCGCGCCACGCGGCCTCGTAGCCGTCGAGCTCGTCGTGGGCGCGCCCGGCCGCGAGCGCGGTGGCGATATGCTCGGCCGCCTGCGCGCCGGAGAGGATGGCGTTGTGGCTGCCTTTGATGCGCGGCACGTTCAAAAAGCCGGCGGCGCAGCCGACCAGCACGCCGCCCGGAAAGGCGACGCGCGGCACCGATTGCCAGCCGCCCTCGGCGATGGCGCGGGCGCCGTAGCAGATGCGCTTGCCGCCGGAAAACGTATCGCGAATAAGCGGATGCGTCTTGAAGCGCTGAAACTCCTCGAACGGCGACAGATAGGGATTCTCATAATTCAGGTGAACGACAAAGCCGACCGCTACCAGATTGTCGGCAAAGTGATAAAGGAACGAGCCGCCGCCGGTGCGATTGTCGAGCGGCCAGCCGACCGTGTGCTGCACCAGCCCGGCGCGGTGTTTTTCCGGCGCGACCTGCCACAGCTCCTTCAAGCCGAGGCCGAACTTTTGCGGCTCGCTGTTTTGCGCCAGGTCGAAACGCTTGATCAGCGCTTTGGTGAGGCTGCCGCGCGCACCTTCGGCGAACACCGTGTACTTCCCCCGCAACTCCATGCCGCGGGCGAAGCCGCTCTTGTGATGACCGTCCTTGGCGACGCCCATGTCGCCGGTGGCGATGCCGACCACGGCATCGTTCTCAAACAGCGTTTCGGCGGCAGCGAAGCCCGGATAAATCTCCACGCCGAGCGCCTCGGCCTTGCGCGCCAGGTAGCGGCACATGTCGCCCAGCGAGACGATGAAATTGCCGTGGTTGCTGAGCAACGGCGGCATTAGGAAATTCGGCAATCGTCGCGCACTAGACCCGCTCAGGAAATAGAAGCGGTCGTCCGCCACCGTTGTCTTGACGAACGAGTCCTCGCCGCGCCATTCCGGCAGAAGCGCATCGAGGCCGATCGGATCGATCACCGCGCCGGAAAGAATATGGGCGCCGACCTCGGAGCCTTTCTCCACCACTACGACGGATGCGTCCGCCGCCAGCTGCTTGAGCCGGATCGCCGCCGCAAGTCCGGCCGGACCGGCGCCCACCACCACCACGTCGAACTCCATGGCCTCGCGCGCCGGCACCTGGGGTTCGGTCATGGCTTGCTCCTTTCGCCGCTGGAGTCTTTCATGCTTTGCGTGTCCGTCATAGGCTCGCCGCAGCAATTATGAAAACGCCCCAGCCATGAGTCTCGATCCCGCAGCGGCCCGCGCCCTGCTTGCCTTCTACCTCGAAGCCGGAGCCGACGCGCTTCTCGGCGAACAGCCGGTCGACCGCATGGCCGACGAGCCGGCACTGCCCGCAGCGCGCGACGCGGAAAGTGAGGCGGAGGCGAAGCCGGAGCGGTTAGGCGGCGCCATGGCGCGTCGGCCGGAGCGCCCCGGCCCGGCCGCGATGGCGGCAACAGCCGCGCCACCGCCGCCCGAAGTCGCCGTCATGGCGGCGCGCGAAGCGGCCGGCAGCGCCAAG
>JASHXZ010000699.1 GCA_030043285.1 Xanthobacteraceae bacterium
CCGATTCGATGCCGCCAAACCACCTGGTCGCGGTCAATCTGTCGCCGGCGTTGATTGGCACCAAGAGATTTTCCAAACGTCGCTGAACAGCTGTCTCCGAGATCCATGGGGCGTGGGCCATAACGAACTGTAGTCTGGCCGTTGCTATTGTTCGGTTAATTCGCCGAACTCTTGGGATCGGACTTCACGCTTCGCCGCGTCCGGCCGGCACGGTGACGAACTGGCACGGGTGAGCGTGACGCGCGCCTCGCCGGTTCCCCACCTAGGCTTGGCCTTCGAACACGCGGAGCGAGCGGTCCGAGAAAGAGGAAACCCGGGTTCAGTGCTCGCAGGTCATCGGTTTCGCTGCGCTCAACCCACCTTACGCCCTGCGCTCCAGGATGACGCGGTAAACCTCGATCCAGAATTGGGCGGCGGTGCTGTCGGTGGCGAGTTCGCTGACGAAGGCGTGATGCAGGGCTTCGGCGCCGGCTTTGGGGCCGAATGCCATGAGGACTGTTGCTGCATCGAGGGCCCGCTGGCGGTCGGGGTCTTCGCAATGTCGCGCGATGTCTTGCCAATGTCGGTCGCCGTCGCTCATTGGCGTTCCCGCCTCCAGGCACCTTCGCGATAAGTCCAGGTTTCGGTCCTGCCATCCGCGGACGTGAGGGTGAAGGAATGGACCCCGGCGTCCGCAAACTTGCCCGCGATCCGCGCCACCTTGCGCGCCTCCTTGAACGACGAAAGATCGAACCTCAGCGGCCTCAGCCACTTGCCTTTGCGAAAGTATTGGATCGTGAACCTCATGCGCGGTCGCGTTGACGCGCTCCTTGCGCGGGAATTTTGCGTGTATACACGCACACACGCCGAGACGCAAGCATTGAACATCTTGCTTTCAACGTGCTAAGACCTTATCGGGGTTGCATGGCTCGGGAACTCGCCAAACCGTCGCCCAGTCGGGCCGGCAAGAAGAGCGTCACGCTCTACTTGCCGGTGGACAAATGGCGCGAACTGAAAATCCTGGCGACCGTGATGGAGACGAGCATGGACGCGCTGATGCGGCGCGGCGTCGATATCGTCCTTGCCGAGCACAAGGGCAAACTTCCCAAGCGGCCGGGCGGCGCTTAGTCAATGGCCCGCGAACCGACCAAGCCGCAGCCGTCCCGAACCGGCAAGAAGTCCATCAGCGTCTATCTGTTGCCTGACAAATGGCGCGAATTGAAGATCTTAGCCGCCAAGACGGACACGACCATCGACGCGCTGATGCGGCGCGGCGTCGATCTGGTGCTTGCCGAGCACAAGGGGAAGGCGGCGAAGCGGCCGGGCGGCGCGTAGGGCGTTCGGGGTGCACTGGCCCTCACCCGGCCGCTTTCGCGGCCGCCCTCTCCCGCAGGCGGGCGAGGGGTAGGGAAGGGCCGCACGGCTTTGGATGGTTTATCCAAGCGGTGGTTGATTACCCATTGATCCATGGATATATTATCCAAAACAACATAGCGGTATTGGATATGACCCGTAATCAAGGTTTCCGCGAGGCCGGCCAATGGGGGAGCACTGCGGCGCGCATTCGCATGTTGGCGGCACAGGGCCGCTCGCGTGCCGATATCGCCCGGGCGCTTGGCGTCCGCTACCAGCAGGTCCGCAACGTTCTGGTCCGCGACGAACAAAAAAAAGCGAAGCAAACGCTAGCCTCCGACCGGGCGACATTGCCGGCAAAGATCCGCGTTGCCGCCGATGGCAGCGCGATTGTTCCTGCGACGGCAGTCGAGATGCTCGGCGTAAAGCAAGACGATGTGTTGTTCGTGCGGGTGCTAAGCGACGAAATTCATCTGCTGACCAGAGCCGCCGTTACCAGGCGCGTGCAGTCGATCGCGCGAGAATTCGTGCCGGAAGGCGTAAGCCTGGTCGACGAGCTCATCGATGAGCGCAGGCGCGAGGCCGAAGCAGAGCGCCGCGATGCCTAAGGTCGTTCTCGATGCGTCAGCGCTGCTCGCGTTCGTCAACAATGAGCCTGGCGCCGACAAGGTCGCTGCGGTCCTTGGCGAAGCGATGATTTCGGCCGTCAACTTCGCCGAAGCTGCCACGAAACTGACTCTGCGAGGCGGGTCCGCCGATCGCGTGCTTGGCGAACTTAGGCAGGCCGAGCTTGAAGTCGTAGAGTTCGATAGAGCGCTCGCACTATCGACCGGCGCGCTCGCCGCTGCGACCCGCCACGGCGGACTATCGCTTGGCGATCGGGCATGTTTGGCGTTGGCGCGTCGTGAAAATGTCGCCGCATTGACTGCCGATCATGCCTGGCGAAAGTTGAGTCTCGGCATCGAAATTCAATTCATTCGATAGGGCGTTTCACGACCCCTCTCCGCAAGCGGGCGAGGGGAAGGGGCGGCGCTCAGCCTAGCCGGCGGTCGAATTCCAGGACGGCGTTGAGGAGGACTTGGGCGCCGGCTGTGCATTGGTCGGGGGTCGTGAATTCGGCTTCGTTGTGCGAGATGCCGTCTCGGCAGGGCACGAAGATCATGGTGGTCGGGGCGACGCGGGCGATGTAGGCGGCGTCGTGGCCGGCGCCGGAGATCATGTCGCGGCTGGACAGGCCGGCCTGTTGGGCGCCGATGCGCACGCACTCGATCAGCGCGGGCGCGAATTTGACGGCGGGCGCGTTCCAGATGCGCCTCGCGGTGAAGTTCAGATCGAGCGGCCGCAGGCAATCGAGATACGCGCTGCCCAGTTTTGCCTCCATGGCGTCGAGCACCGCGTCGTCGGGGTGGCGGAAATCGACGGTGAAGAACACCTCGCCGGGAATGACATTGGGGCTGTTCGGCCGGTTCTCGATGCGGCCGACGGTGCCGACCGCGTCCGGGCTGTGCGCGCGGGCGATGGCGTCGATGCGCTCGATCAGGCGCGCGGCGCCAAGGAGCGCGTTTTTGCGTAAGTGCATCGGCGTCGCGCCGGTGTGGCCGGCCTGGCCGGTGACGGTGACCTCGTACCAGCGCATGCCTTGCACGCCCTGCACGATGCCGATCATGCGGTCTTCGGCTTCGAGGATGGGGCCTTGCTCGATGTGCAGCTCGAACAGGCCTGAGAGTTTGTGGGCGCCGGCTTTTTCGCTGCCGCGATAGCCGATGCGGCGCAGCTCGTCGCCGAACGTTTTGCCGTCGCGGTCGGTGCGCGCGTAGGCGTATTCGGGCGTGAACACGCCGGCGAAGACGCCGGAGGCGAGCATGGGCGGGGCGAAGCGCGCGCCTTCTTCGTTGGTCCAGTTGACGACTTCGATCGGCGCGTTGGTCTCGTAGCCGGCGCGGTGCAGCGTGCGCAGCGCTTCGAGTGCGGCGAGGACGCCGAGCGTGCCGTCGAACTTGCCGCCGGTCGGCTGGGTGTCGAGATGCGAGCCCATGGCGATCGGGGGCAGGGCGGCGTTTGCGTTTTTGCCCGGTCGGCGCGCGAACATGTTGCCGAGTTCGTCGATGGTGACGGTGGCGCCGAGCGCCTCGCACTGCGCCTTGAACCAGCCGCGCACCTGGGCGTCGAGGTCGGTCAGCGTGAGGCGGCAGATGCCGCCTTTGGCGGTGGCGCCGATTTGCGCGGTCGCCATGAGGTCGTCCCACAGCCGCTTGCCGTCGATCTGGAGGTTTTGCGCGGGCATTTGGACGTTGTTTCTCGTCGCTGCGTAGAGATTGGCGCGGAAGCGTAGGGCCAATGGCCGAGTAAGTCATCGGCCTACTCGTTCACTGGCGGCCTACTCGATGGCCTTCACTAACTCATTGAATCCACGACGAATCAGCTATCATGGCGGCGCTCTCATGGGGAGTCGGCGCATGCTGCGCGTGCGATTGAAGGCGGACGGACGATTGGTCGAAGTGCTGGCCGACGGCGGCGAACGCGTGATCTCGCCCGATCCGCGCGCCATCGTCACCGCTGCGCATAACGCGGCGCGATCCGCTGACGCGAAAGTCGCGGATGCAAGCTACGCCCGCACCGTGCGCGGCCGCACCGGGCTGACGCAGTCGGCGTTCGCGGCGCGGATCGGCGTGCCGGTCGAAACCGTGCGCAATTGGGAGCAGGGCAAGCGCTCGCCGCGCGGCCCGGCGCGTGCGCTGCTCAAGGTCATCGAGGAAGCGCC
>JASHXZ010000700.1 GCA_030043285.1 Xanthobacteraceae bacterium
GCATTGCCGCCTTATGCGGGGCGGCGCTCGGCGTCTATCATGCCGGCGTCGAATGGGGGCTGTGGGCCGGGCCGAGCGATTGCACCGGCACCGTGTGGGACCTCAAATCGGGCGGCTCGCTATACGACCAGCTCGACTCCATCCGCGTCGTGCCATGCGACAAGGCAGCGTGGCGCTTTCTCGGCATCTCGCTCGCCGGCTACAATGCGCTGATGTCGCTGCTCATGGCGGGCTTCGCCGGCTTCGGACTATTGCCGGCGAAAAAGCTGGACTGACCACGAGCTACCCGCTCTTGGCTCGCCGAACAAGCCGTGCATCCGCGCCTTTTCGGCGCGTTGCCACGCGGGTCCCGCTCAATTAACGTCCAAGAGGGGCACGGGACCAGCGGCGTAGACGCCTGTCATAACAACAATCCCCCGTGCGCTGGGCTTCTTTGGGGAGAACACCATGGGCTTTATCGCGGGGAGGCGTGCCAGTCGGATCGTCATGGCGGCGAGCGCGTACGCTTTGGCAGCTACGCTGTCGCTCGGCGCCGCGCACGCGCAAGACAAACAGTTCGTGATGAAGATCAGCGCGCCGACGATTCACGCGACGCCGGACACTTACGGAAACATTTTGGCCGCCGCGATCGAGAAGGATTCGGGCAGCCGCATCAAGGTCGAGGTCTATCCGGCGAGCCAGCTTGGTTCGATACCGCGCCAGATCGAGGGCACCCAGTTCGGCGCGATTCAAATGTCGGTGCTTCCGCCGGAATTCTTCGTCGGCATCGACGAGCGCTTCGAGATCATGGCCGCGCCGGGATTGGTCCACGACATGGCGCAGGGCCAGCGGCTGGCGGCCGATGCCACGGTACAGAAGCTGATCCTCGGGCTCGGCGCCAACAAGGGTTTGCGCGGGCTTGGCCTGTTCATGGCCGAGCAAAACGAGGTCATCGCCCGGACCCCGATCCGTCACCTTGCCGACTTCAAGGGCAAGAAGCTGCGCATCTTCGCCTCCGACTTTCAGTCGGTGGCGCTGGAGCGGCTGGGCGGCACGCCGGTTGCGATGACGCTCGGCGACGTTCTGCCGGCAATCCAGCAGGGCGCCATCGACGGCGCCTATGCGGGCGTCCAGGTCTTCACCGGTATGCATTTCTTCGACGCCGCCAAGGCCGTCACCCTGGTCGATCAGCCGGCGATCTTCCTGGTCGCGGAGGCGAACGCCAAATGGCTCGACTCGCTCCCCGCGGATTTGCGCGAGATCGTGGTCCGCGACGCCGCCGCCCAGGCGGTTGCGATCAATCCGCAAGCGGTCGAAATCGAGCAGCAAGCGCACAAGGGCTGGACCGAGCACGGCGGCGAATTCATCAAGCTGCCGGCTGACGAGCAGGCGAAATTCCTCGACATCCTGTCGAGCGTCGGCGACGATGTCGCGCAGAAGAAGCCGGCGGTGCGCGCAGCGTACCAGACCGTGAAGCAGGCGGCACAACGATTGCAATAACGCCGCGCCGGCGTGGCAGGCGCCGCGTGGGACATCGGGGGTACCGCGTGAGGGAAGTCAGCAGCGGGTGCGGTCAAACGCCGCGGTTTGCTCCTGCAAGGGCCGCCTTTAAAAGTTAAAGTAAAAGCGCTGCGCTCGCCAACCCTTTGCCATTGAACGGAACGGGTAGACCATGATCGCCGCCGTAGAGAAGGCCGTTGCCGGACTTCTTGCGTTTACCCGCAGCGTCTCGGCGATCTGCCTGATGGCGAGCGTGCTGATCAATTTCGCCAACATCATCGGCCGCTATTTCTTCAGCGTCTCGATCCCCTGGGCCGAGGAGATCATGCTGTTTCTGATGGTCGGCTGTGTCTTCACCGGCTGCTGCGCGGTGGCGTGGCAAGGCCGGCAAATCCGCATGGACGTCTTGATCTCGCTATTGCCGCCAACGCTGCGCAATCTGCTCACGCTGCTTTCCGAGCTGGTTTTGATCGCTGCGGCGATCGCCGTCACGCTCTTCGCCTGGCCGGTGATCACCCAGCTCGCCGCGTTCGACGAACGCAGCCAGGCGGCGAATTTTCCCCTGGTCATTCCCCAATCCATGGTGCCTATCGGCTACATGCTGATGGCGTTGCTGGTAGCGATCCGGCTCTTGATCACCGGGCGGCGGCGCGGCGCCGGCAGGCCCGACCTGTCGCATACTTCTTAAGGCGGCAACGCGATGGGCTATCTTGTCTATTTCGGTCTGCCCGTGGTGCTGCTGGCGCTCGGCTTTCCGATCTTTCTGATCCTGCTGGTCACCGCGATTGTCGCGGTCTTGACCGTCACCCCGACTGCCACTGAGGTGATCCAGACCAACATGTTCGGCGGCATCGACAATTTTCCGCTGCTCGCGGTGCCGTTCTTCGTGCTTGCCGGCGAGATCATGGCGCAGGGCGGCATTGCACGGCGCATCATCGCCATGGTGATGGCGATCGTCGGCGGCGTGCGCGGTTCGCTCGCCGTCACCACCGTCGCTGCCTCAGAATTGTTCGGCGCCATGTCGCACACCGCGGTCGGCACGGTGATCGCGATGGGCCGGATGATTTATCCGTCACTCAAGGAAGGCGGCTACAACGACCGCTTCGCGGTCGGCCTGATCGCGTCGTCGGGCGCCATCGCGGTCGTCATTCCGCCGTCGATCGCGATGATCCTCTATGCCGTATCGGCCGAGCAATCGGCGGTGCAGCTGTTCACCGCGGGCATCCTGCCGAGCATTCTCATCGGCCTCATCGATGCCGCGTTCGTGCTGAGCTACGCGCAGATCAAGCGTGTGCCACTCGGGCCGCGTGCACGCTGGGACGTGATCTGGAAAACCAGCAAGGACGCCAGCTGGGCGCTCGGCACCCTGGTGGTGATCTTCGGTGGCATCTACGGCGGCGTATTCACGCCGACCGAGGCCGCGGGCGTCGCCGTCATCTATTCGCTGTTCGTGACCATGGTGATCTATCGCGAGGTCGACTTCCGCCGGTTCTGGAAAATCCTGGTCGACGCCGCGTTCCTCATTTCCCAGATCCTGCTGATCGTCACCTCGGCCAGCATCTACTCATGGTTGCTTACCACCAGCGGCATTCCGCAGCAGATCGTCGCGTCGATC
>JASHXZ010000701.1 GCA_030043285.1 Xanthobacteraceae bacterium
GTTCGGCTTCGACGAAGCGCAAGCCGCCTACAACCACATGGCCTCGGGCGCCCACTTCGGCAAGATCGTGATCCGGGTGGGGTGAGGGCCCGACGAGCGCCGCGTGCTGCGCGTCACTCGCGACGTCAGCTCTCGGCCTCGATGGTGCGCTTGGTCGTCATGCCGCAGGACGGGCACGTGTAGGTGATTTCCTGCAAGCGCTCGACCCGCGGCAATTTTTTCGGTGGCGACGGGATCATCGCGGTCTTGCAGCCGGGGCAACGCGCGATGGGCACCGCCTTGTTGTTTTTCGAGCGATGCTGATGAACTGCACCTGGAACGCGCACTGCTATCAACGGGGCACGAGAGCCTTCTAATGGACTAGGAACGTCTATTGGGCGCGCCGCTGGTCGCGACCGCATGTTGAACTTGCTGCGTATTGCCGGCGCGGTTGACGTCGAGCAGCAAGGAAGCGGCGATCGGGATGACGATGGCAGCGGCGATCACCGCGCCGACCACGCGCCATTGTAAGCGTTTCGCGTCCACGCCGCGGCCGCCTTGCATATAAGGACAACTGCTACATCGGCGACGGGGTTCCGCACCGCCATCGACGCGATCAGCTCGGCCTGATGGCTCGCGCGGTATTGATCGAGCTTGCGCTCGAAATCGTGCTGTTATTGCGCGGTCAAAACGGCCTCGTTAGGGTAAGGATGGCGCGGCAACCGCGCGGCAGAAAAGGCCGGGTTGGCCGTACGCAACAATCGCGGAGCGGAAAATGACCATGTGGCGGCCGAACGGGCGCGGCATCCAAACGGCGATGTATCTCAGCCGTTGGCTGATGGTGCCCTTCCTCGTCGGGTTGATTTGCAGCGTCGTTCTGATTGTCATTCGCTTCTTTATCAATCTGGTTAGCCTGGCAATCCGCCTGCCGGTCGAGCCTTGGCAGGATCTGGTCGTTGACGTCCTAAATCTGATCGACCTTACGCTGATGGCCAATCTCGTGCTCATCGTCGCTTTCTCGGCGTACGGGAATTACATTCGCAAGATCGACGCCGAAGATCATTCCAATTGGCCGCCCGGCCTGGTCAATATCGATTTTTCGATGATGAAGCAGCGGCTGCTTGGCTCGATTGCCGGCATAGCGGCGGTCGACTCACTGGCGTGGTATCTCGATCTTGAAACGCATGCGGATGCGGCCAAGCTCACCTGGACGATCGCCTTTCCGCTGATGTTTGTGCTGGCCATGGTACTTTTGGCGCTGGCCGATTGGTTGGCGCGGCGCTGAGCACGGAATGCCGGGCTCCCCCATCGGCGCGCGCCACCTGACAGTCGGCCGCCGTTCACGACACCACGTCGTGCACCGCCCGGCTGTCAGAGGGGGCCTGCTCTCGCCGCTCGGTCATGCCGTAGTCCCGCACGACGGCGGCGACGCGCAGCCGATAGTCGCGGAAGATGCCGTTGCGGCCGGCCGCCTGGGTGGCGCGATGGCCGGCGCGGCCGCGCCAATCCGCAACGGCCGCCTCGTCCCGCCAGAACGACAGCGACAACAGCTTGTCGGGATTCGTCAGGCTCTGAAAGCGTTCGACGGAGATAAAGCCGTCGACCCGTTCGAGCTCGCCCTTGAGCCGCGCAGCGTGATCCAGGTAGTCGCCTTTGCGACCATCGGCAGGGATTACTTCGAAGATAACCGCGATCATGACTTCACCCCAGGTGCGTGCGGCGCAGACGCCAGCTTGAGGAAGGTGCGGTCCTCCCGCAAGAGGAAACGTTCGCGTTGCGCAAAAGCGTAGTTTTCGCGCCCGATCGGGTCGGCCGCGAGGCGCGCCCGGTATTGTTCGTATGCTGCCAGACTTTCAATCGAGTAGATGCCGTAGGCAAGTGTCGTCGATCCTTCGTGGGGCGCGAAATAGCCGAACAGCTCTGCCCCGCAGCGTGGAATTGCTTGGCCAAAATTGCGCGCGTACTGCTCGAACTCGGGCTTTTTCGTCGGGTCGATGCGATAGCGAATGATACACGTAATCATGGTTTCTCTCCAAGCTCGTGATGTTCTCCTAGCCGATCCGATGCAGCAAATGCTTCGGCAATGACCGAAACATTTCCTGATCGACTTGCTGGCACCCTCGAACGTGTCGAATGTCGGCGATCTGACGATGCACAAGACGTTGGCAATCCGACAAGGCGCAAAGCCGTGCTGCGCGCTCCGAGTTTTTTGGCGTCTTCAGCTTTCAGCTGGAACCAAATCAACTGAAGCGCGTTTGCCCGTCGCACGTTAATTCAGTCATTCGGAGTATTAGTATGCACCGTCGGGCAATTGCCCTTTTGGCGGCGGTCATTGCCGCTGCGCCCATGCATGCGCAGGCCGGACCGGCCGCCGCGCACACGTTTTTCGGCATCGCGGCCTATTATCCGGGTCGCGGCGCCGGGCTCACGGCGGCCCACAAGACATTGCCGTTCGGCACGCATGTTCGCGTCACCAACCTCAAGACCGGCCGCAGCGTCGTCGTGACAATAAACGATCGCGGCCCGTTCAATCGCGGCCGCGTTCTCGATCTCTGCACCAAAGCCGCGCGTGCGCTCGGCATGATGGAGCAGGGTGTCGCTCGCGTCCGCGCCGACGTGCTGTAGCGCTGAATTGACCGATGCGACCAACGTCAATGTTCTGGGTAAGCCTGGCGGATAACTTTAGCGCCGATAAGGCGGCGTATCCTTAAAAACGGTCTTTCAACGCACCACCAGGAAAACAGGGCGAACGCCACCGTCGTCGGAAGCGCAATGAGGACGTTGGCAAACCAACCACCGCCAGTCCCGAAAATATCGGCGACAGATTGTTGAATTGGGCAGGAGTACAGATAAACGCCATACGAGTAATCGCCCGATTTGACAACAAAAGAAGACTTCGGATTGAGAAGACCGACATAAATTGTGCAATAGGCAGCAAAGATCGGCATGACATAGGCCGTTATGGTCGATATGACATATGGCGTTCTCGTCATCACTATCACCAGGGCGAAAGAAAAGACGGCGAGATAGCCATTCCAAGGAATCGCGTCTTTGAATGAAAATACCACGACTCCAGAAAAAAAACTCAAGACCAGAACTCTTCCGTCTACGCCTCCCGGGTGTACCGCATTGATTCCCTGCAGGATATTCAGGGTGGCGACGACGGCCGTTGCCAAAATAAAGAGCGGCAACACCAGATATTTTCTCGAAAACATGCCGACGATATACAATACGGCAATCATGACATAACATTCGAGCTCGTAGGGAACGGTCCAAAGCTGCGAATTGACGATATATTGTTCCGGGTTGTTTTCAAACAGACCGGGAAGTAAATAATGGATATGGCCAAGCATATTCCAAAAATAGGTATAGAACTTCGAGTCTGAGAAGTATTTGCCGAGAGTAAACGTGGTCAGAAGCGGGCCGATCACCAAAGCGGCGAACAACACCTCGACCATCAGGGCCGGGAATATGCGGATGACCCGCAGCGCAAGGAATGTTTTCAGGCCCGCGTTTCGAAACATGCTGCCGGAAACAAGAAAGCCGCTCAACGCGAAGAATGCCGGCAATATGATGGGAAGAAATGTGCCTCCTGGAGTTTCCCAAAATGCCAGCGCGGCGGGAGTGCCGTAGGAAACCTGATAGCTGTGCCACAGCAACACGCTTACAGCCAGGCCAATTCTGATATAATCAAAACCCCTGGGCCTTCCATTCAAGATAGCCCATCGTTCGCCGATGGTGATTCCCTTGCCGTTCAATCCGAGACCGATGCCGCGCGCCTTCGAGGCGTAATACGATTTATTGGAGGCGGCCGATAAAGGTGCACGGCCCGGCAAGCGCCCCATTTCAGACCCCTCGAGATTATTCGCAGATCGTCTCACTGAGGATGTCCAATATACCCAAAAGGCCGCCAAGCCGCTTGGCGTTCCGGCAGCGTTCTGCAGTCACTTGAGTCGCTTGCGAACTGAGGAGGCGCAGCGATTTGCTTAAAGGGCGCCAGATGGAAGGCTTTTAGCTGG
>JASHXZ010000702.1 GCA_030043285.1 Xanthobacteraceae bacterium
TGCGCGACTCCAACACAGTCGTCTCGCTGACGACCCGTCCGGTCCTGTTCGCACTGGCGCGCGCGCTGGGCGAAGCGTGGCCCGCCGACGTGCCGCGGAGCACGCTGCTTGCCCGCGCCTTCCGCGCCAAGCACGCCGATGAATCGCACCGTGCGCGGTTGCGCGTGGAAGTCGGGCGGCTTCGCTCCAAGCTTAAAGCTCTCGCGCACGTCAGTGCGACGAAAACGGGTTTCGCGCTGGTGCCGCGGCACGCCTGCAAGGTCGCCGTACTCGCGCCGCCAGTCGAAGATGAGCACGCCTCGGTGCTGGCATTTCTCGCCGACGGTGAATCATGGTCGAGCTCGGCCCTATCGCTCGCGCTCGGAGCGAGCGCGCGGACCGTGCAGCGCGCGCTCGAACAGCTCGCAAGCGCGGGCAAGGTGCAGTCGTATGGTCGCGGGCGCGCGCGGCGCTGGATCGCCCGGCCGGTGCCGGGTTTCACGACAACGTTGTTACTCCCCGGTCCGCTCCCGAGCGGCTAGCTTGAAGACGCCGGAGCAACGAAAGGTGCATCGATGACCAGAGCAGCCGCCGAGATCCTTCAAGAATACGGCCCCTTTTCCGGCATCGAGCATGTCGCCGGCGTCACCTATGACGGCCAGCGCGTCTGGTTTGCGTCCGGCGACAAGCTCAACGCGCTCAATCCCGAAACGGGTGAGAAGGTCGGCGAGATCGATGTTGCCGCGCACGCCGGAACGGCTTTTGACGGCCGTCATCTGTTCCAGCTTTCAGCCGACCGCATTCAGAAAATCGATCCAAACACCGGCCGCGTGCTCTCGACGATTCCTGCCCCGGGAGGCGCCGGTTCGGGGCTTGCATGGGCCGAGGGGACGCTCTGGATGGGCCAGTATCGAAACCGGCAGATCCTTCAAATCGATCCCGACACGGGGGCGGTTCTTCGCACCATCGAATCCAACCGTTTCGTCACCGGCGTCACCTGGGTCGATGGCGAGCTCTGGCACGCGACATTCGAAGGCGACGCGAGCGATTTGCGGCGCGTCGATCCGCGAACCGGCGAGGTCCTGGAAACGCTCGATATGCCGCCAGGAGCGAGCGTCTCGGGGCTTGAGTCCGATGGTGGCGATCGGTTCTTTTGCGGCGGCGGCGATAGCGGGAAAGTCAGAGCGGTTCGCCGGCCGAAGCGGCGCGCCGCGTAGACGAGCGGCCCAGCGATCGCCGCCTACCTTCAGCTGCCTCCCAGCGGCGCCCACATCACCTGATCGATTCGTGAGGCGCCGGTGGCGAGCATGACCAGGCGATCGAGGCCGAGCGCGATGCCGGAGGCATCAGGCATTTGCGCCAACGCAGCGAGAAAATCTTCGTCAAGCGGATAGCGCTCGCCGTAACGGCGCGCTTTCTCTTCCATCTCGGCTTCGAGGCGGCGGCGCTGCTCGACGGGATCGGTCAGCTCGGCAAAGCCGTTGGCGATTTCGACACCGCAGACGTAAAGCTCGAAGCGCTCGGCGACCCGCGGATCGCGCGACGGCCGCGCCAGAGCCGCCTGGCCGGCGGGATACTCGTCGAGGATCGTGGCGCGGCCGATGCCGAGTTTCGGCTCGATGCGCTCGACCAGCACGCGGCTGAAAATGTCGCCCCAGGTGTCGTCGTCGGCGATGCGGATGCCGGCCGCCACCGCGGCGCTGGCAAGCGCCGCGCGATCAGCCTCACCCTCCCCCAACGTCGCCAGGAGATTGATCCTGGCATAGCGGCCAAACGCTTCGGCGACGGAAAGCCGTTGCGGCTCGGCGAACGCATCCGCCGAGCGGCCGCGGAAGGAAAAATGCCAGGTGCCTGCCGCCTGTGCCGCCTCGCGCAACAGCGCCGCGCAATCGGCCATCAGGCTGCCGTAGGGCTCGCCGGCACGATACCATTCGACCATGGTGAATTCCGGCGCATGCAGCGCGCCGCGCTCGCCATTGCGGAACACGCGGGCGAACTCGACGATGCGGGGTTCGCCGGCCGCAAGCAGCTTCTTGCAGGCGAACTCCGGCGAGGTGCGCAGATAGAACGGGGCCGCCGTGCCGTCCGGCGCCACCAGCGCGGTGCCGAAGGCATGCAGGTGCGTCTCGTTCCCCGGCGACACGGCGAGCACCCCGGTTTCGACCTCGATAAAGCCGTTGGCGGCGAACCAGGCGCGCAGCGCGGCCACGACGCGGCCGCGCGCCAGCAAGACCGGCCGGCGGTCGGCATGGACGTGGGCCGCCCAAAATGGCGAGGATTCAGGGGTTTTGTCGGTCATCCCTTGTCTGCGGCGGTTTGCGAAAATAACTAGCGATTGGCCTCAAGATCGTTATGGTGCGCCTCCAACCAAGGCGCCATTAAGCTCAAAGGATTGCGTCCCGTGAAAGTCATCGCCAGCTCGCTGCGCAAAGGCAATATCGTCGACCTCGACGGCAGGCTCGGAGTCATTGTCGCCACCGAGAATATCCACCCCGGCAAGGGCACCCCGGTCACCCAGATGGACGTGCGCCGGATCGCCGACGGCGTGAAGGTGTCGCTGCGGTTCAAGACCACCGACCAGGTCGAGCGCGCTTTCGTCGAGGACAAGAAGCATCAGTACATGTACCAGGACGGCGACGGCTTCCATTTCATGAACATGGAGAGCTACGACCAGGTGACGCTGCCGGCCGACATCATTGGCGACCAGGCGTCCTACCTGCAGCCCGAGATGGAGGTGACGATCAGCCTGCACGAGGGCACCCCGGTCGCCATCGAGCTGCCGCCCAAGGCCGTGCTCGAAGTGGTCGAGACCGAGCCGACCGTCAAAGGCCAGACCGCGTCCTCCTCGTACAAGCCGGCGGTGCTTTCGAACGGGGTGCGCACTATGGTGCCGCCGTTCGTCACCACCGGCACCAGGATCGTGGTGCAGACCGCCGACGGCAGCTACGTCGAGCGGGCGAAGGAATAAGGCCCGGCGCACCGCGCCTGCTGCCCTGCAAATCCGGCCAAATTGACAAAGTAGCTACCAGTAGCTACTTTGCGCCCATGCGCTCCGTCGGCATCAAAGTCCTCAAGAACAAGCTCAGCGAATACGTCCGCCTCGCCGAGAAGGGCGAGACCGTGCAGGTGACCGACCGCGGCCGCGTGGTGGCCGAACTGGTGCCGCCCAAGCCAGCGACCAAAAGTACGACGGATGACGAATTTATCGCGCGCGGTATCCGCGAAGGCTGGCTGACACCGCCGACCGACCCCGGCAAAGGACCGCCACCGCAAGCGCCCGGGCCGAAATTGACGTTGGAAGAAATTTTGCAAGATCTCGACGAAGGCCGCGCGGACCGTGATCTACCTTGATAGCTCCGTTGCGCTCGCGCGAATTTTCGCCGAGCCGCGACAGGTTTCGATATCGCTGTGGGAGCAACAGCTCACATCCAGTCGGTTGCTCGAGTATGAAGTCTGGAACCGTATTCATGCGAAAGCTGCGACGCACGTTCATCAAACAGCGCGTGTATTGATCGGGCGCATGTTGTTGGTCGAACTGACAGTGGCACATCTGGCTCGCGCGCTTGAACCTTTTCCGCTCAGCATCCGGACGCTCGATTCTTTGCACCTTGCAACGATCGAGTTTTTGCGGGCGCAGGGCACTGAGATCGTGCTTGCCAGCTTTGATCGCCGTATGATCGCTGCAGCGCGGGCGCTCGGCATTTCGCTTTACCAGGTGTAGCGCTCTCGGGAGCAGAGTTGATGAGCACGCAACGAGCGGCGGCGATCACGCGGCGTACTTGTCTGTCGTCTCTTGCGGGCGGCGCGGCCGCTTTGATCCTGCCCGAGGCCGCAGCGGCGAGAGCCAGAGCAAAAGCGAGAGCAAAGGCGAAAGCCAAAGCGGCGGTGATGCCGTTCGACCGCTGGGTCGTGGCGTTCCGCGCCAAGGCGCAAGCGCGCGGCATTACGGAAGCGACCTACACGCGGGTGATGCGCGGCATCAACCCCGACATGACCGGCGTTAAGGCGATCGGCAACCAGCCCGAATTTCACGAAGAGCTGTGGCAATATCTCAATCGCCGTGTCTCCGACTGGCGTATCGCCGCCGGCCGGCAGAAAGCGAAAGAAGACGCGGCGCTATTCGCCCGCATTGAGCGCGATTTCGGCGTCGCGCCGTCGATCATGCTCGGCGTCTGGGGCATCGAGTCGGCGTTCGGCGATCCGGTGGTGCAGAAGAACCACATGCGGCCGGTGTTCCCGTCGCTCGCCGCGCTGGCCTGGGCCGAGCCGCGGCGTAACGCCTATTGGCAGAGCGAGCTGATCAACGCACTCGAGATCGTGCAGCGCGGCTGGAGCACGCCGGACGAAATGGTCGGCTCGTGGGCCGGCGCCATGGGCCACACGCAGTGGATGCCGGAAGTCTGGCTTCATGTCGGCATCGATTACAGCGGCGACGGCAAGGTGTCGCCGTTCGGCCCGCCCGACGATGCGCTCGGCTCGACCGCGAAGTTTTTGGTCGAGCGCGGCAAATATCGTCGCGGCGAGCGGTGGGGATTCGAGGTGCGCATGCCGGAGCATGTGCGCGGCCAGCAGGCGCGCAGCTTCGCGGCCTGGCAGGCGCTCGGCGTGCATCGCGCCGACGGCGAAGCATTCCCGCAAGGCGACGCCAAGGCGCGACCCTGGGTGCCGGTGCCGGGCGGACCGGCGTTTTTGCTCGGCGCCAATTTCTTCGCGGTGAAAAGCTACAATCCGTCGATGAACTATTCGCTGGCGCTGGTGCATCTCGGCGACCGCTGCGTCGGCGGCGCGCCGTTCGTCCAGAAATTTCCCGGTAGCGAGCGCGCGCCGACCTTGGCCGAAGTCGAGGAGATCCAGCGGCGGCTCACCGCGCTCGGCTACGACACCGGCGGCGCCGACGGCCGCATCGGTAACGACACCATGCTGGCGGTGCAGGCCTATCAGAAGAAAGCCGGCATCGAGCCGGCCGACGGCTATGCCGGCGTCGGCCTGCTCGCGCGGCTGCGCCAAGGGTCGTGACGCCGCACCTCGGCGCCCACGAAGCGCCTTGAGAATTACTGCGCAATCCGGTTGGATGCGGCCCTTCAGCCCGCAAAAAACCCCCAAGAACGAGGAACTGCCCGTATGACGCCTCCCCCATCCGCGACCGCCGCCGCCCGCGCCGAGACCAAAGCCGATCCGGCGGTTGCCGGCCTCGAGCGCCCGACGCCGGCCGGCGCCAATGCGCCGGGCTTCGGCTCCGACGTCATCGCCGACGCGCTGCGGCTACTCGACATTCCGTATATCGCGCTCACGCCGGGCGCGAGCTATCGCGGCCTGCACGATTCCATCGTCAATTATCTCGGCAACTCGAAACCGCAGATGCTGCTCTGCCTGCATGAGGAGGCGGCCGTCGCCATCGCGCAGGGCTATGCCAAGGTCACCGACAAGGCCATGGTCACGGCGGTGCATTCCAATGTCGGGCTGATGCACGCCTCGATGGCGATCTTCAACGCCTGGTGCGACCGCATGCCCGTGGTGGTGCTCGGCGCCACCGGGCCGGTGGACGCCGCCAAGCGCCGGCCGTGGATCGACTGGATCCACACCGCGCGCGATCAGGGCGCGCTCGTTCGCGAATACACCAAGTGGGACGATCAGCCGGCTTCGCCGGGCGCCGCGCGCGAAGCGATTTTGCGCGGCACGTGGATCGCCAACACCGTGCCGCACGGCCCGGTCTACATCAATTTCGACGCCGAGCTTCAGGAATCCAAAGTCTCCGAGCCGCTGCCGTCGATCGATCCGGCGCGCTACATGCCGCCGGTCTCGACCGCGGCACCGGCCGAGCAGGTGCGCCAGGCCGCGGCGCTGCTCAAGGACGCCAAGCAGGTGCTCATCCTCGCCGGCCGCACCTCGCGCAGCGAAGCGGCATGGAACGCGCGTGTCGCGCTCGCCGAGGCGCTCAATGCGCGGGTCGTGACCGATCTGAAAATCGGCGCCAGCTTTCCGACCGATCATCCGCTCTACGCCGGCGCGCCGCGCGCGATCACGCCGGACGCCGTCGAGGGCCTCAACAACGTCGACGTCGTGCTCAGCCTCGATTGGGTCGATCTCGGCGGTGCGCTGCGTCATTGGGGTCCGTCGCCGTCGGTCAAGGTCGTGCAGGTTTCGCTCGACCACCGCATCCACAATGGCTGGAGCATGGACCATCAGGCGCTGCCCGCCGTCGATCTGCTCCTTTCCGCCGATCCCGACCTCGTGGTGCCGGAGCTGGTGAAGGAAATCGGCAAGAGCACGAAACCGCACGGCGTACCGAGCCCCCTCCCTTTCCCTCCCCCGCGTGCGGGGGAGGGAAGGGTGGGGGTCGATAAAGAACCGGCCGGCTTCACCAACGAGCACA
>JASHXZ010000703.1 GCA_030043285.1 Xanthobacteraceae bacterium
AGGTCGACGTGCGCGCCGCCGAGACTTTGGAGCAGCGAAACGCTCGAACTCACCCACAGGATCGGTTGCCCGGAACCACACCATGCCGTCGCCGCCTGCGCCATTGGCGACGTATCGACCCAAAGCGGGTGGAATTGGCCGACCCGCGGCGGCGAGCCAAACGTCTTGTGGTAGATGGTCTGCAGACCCCCCAACAAATTCGAATGACTCGCCGGCCGCAGCCCAACGACAACACTGCCGCCGCCGGACTTGTCCTCGGAATTCGATTGCGCCGGCGCAACCTCGGCGATGGCCTGCCGGCGCAGCGTCGTTTCCCTAAACCATCGGCCAAGAAGCGGATGATCGACGTGCGACGCCGGTATCGGTGACAGGCGACGATCGACCTCCGCCAGATATGCGCGTGATTCGTTGATAACATCGTCGATGTCGGCGGGGAGATCGGCGGCATGAAACTTCAGCAATTGCCTGCCCGATTCCCGTTGCTCCTTCGTCAAATACATGGAGCGAGCGCGAGCGACTTCGTCGAAGCTCGCCCATCCGATCCGGATCATGTCGCCGCCGGCGTCACGGCTTTGCGGCTCGATCATGAAGAAATCGTCGGAGTCCGCAATGAAGTAGCGATTCAGTGTCGGCGCCGCCTCGGGAATGAATCCGAAATCCCACACCAGCACGGGATCGACAACCGCCCGCTCCGGCTTGATTGCGACCAGGGCCACCGGCGCCTGATAACCGATCAGCGTGTCTTCATCGACGTACCAATAAAATTGATCCATCCATGATTGGTGGCAAAGCCGCTGATTGACGGTCCGCGCTTTTACCGTCGGATGCTTGTTGGCGAGTGCCAGTTTGACCATCCGCCGCGGCTCGAGACACAACGTGCATGATGCGATATCGACCAGAGCTTCCAGGTGCGGCAACGCGTCCTCGGCGACGACCCGGAAGCTCGGCGCATGGATCACGCGCTTGCCCTCCCGCATCAGCCTGCCGAGGTGACCGAGTGCACCGTCACAAACGATGAAGTCGGCGTTGAGAAACAGCAGGTAAGTCTCGGTCATGCGGGCACCGAGATCGGTAAAGCCGCGGAACAGCGCGTGCGTAAGCGTCACGCCGTAATCACTGGCAAAATCCGTCAGCACGTCGTCGAGCGGCACCAGCCGAGCCGCGCAGATTCGCTCGACCGCCGCGAACGATGGCGCGCGGCGGAACAGATCGAATAGCCGCGACTCCGTGACGATCACGACCTCGACCGCGAACGTTCGGCACAGTTCCGGCAGGTTTCCCGGCGCGAGCACGGCAGGGAGCGTCAACGACACGACTTTATCCGCGTATTGGTCGCCCCAAACCGGAATGATTAAACGCGCGGGCTCTTTCATAGGATCGCGCCCTGCGCTTCCTCGAGGCTTTGAGTGGGGCGCCGCACGGTAGAACTATGACGCTTGACCGTGAATTCGACTGTCAGGCTTGTCCACGTCGTCCTGAAAATTGATGGATCGCGGCGCGCCACCCAGGCATTCGCCAGCCACACCAACGGCGCCAGCACGATGAGAGCGCACAGGATTGCTCCCCGCGCCACAGGACGCGTTGCGACGGGGCGCATCGCCCGCACATGAAGCGCCCGGAACGGCGCAATGATCGCCGCCCCGTGGAAGTTGATTTGCGAAACGTCAAGATCGGGAAACTCGCAGCGACTGAGGAAAAGCTCGGCTCCATCGAAAACGCCGCCGACTTTCAGCGTCTTAAAGATTACGTGTCCGCCGTCTTTCATCAGCGGCCGTAGCGCGGCGTAGAGCCGATTGAGCTGTGACATTTCCTTCAGTGCGAGCTCGCAAACGCAGAGGTCATAGGGCGCCTTCTCGAAGAACGGGCCGCGTTTGTCGGAGCCCTGATCGCCGTTACTGCCTTGGTTGGCCAGCAGCCGCCAGTTGCCCGAATTGATCCAGAGAACATTGGCACGGCCGGTCGGTTGCCATTTCGCAAGCTTTTGGGTGACGGGCGAAACCTCAGTCCAGAGCGGATGAAATTTGCTGACCTTCGGAGGCGCGCCGAACATTTTGCAGTAAAGCCGTTGCAGCACCCTCGTGGCCGACGCCAAGAACCCGAGACCCGGCGCTGCGCCGCCGGGCAAGCTCAAGCTGGCAGACACCTCGCTGGACGACGGCAACGTGGCGGCATCTTCCGAGCCGCGCCGGCGCAGGCTGGCCTCATCGAACCAATCGCCAAGAAGCGGATGGCCGATATGCGAGGCGGGCGTCGGCGACAGCCTGTGCTGGAGTTCGACCATAAAGGCACGCGATTCTTCGATCACGCTTCGGATTCCATCCGGGAGATCGGCAGCGTGGATCGTTATCAACTGCTTGCCTAATCGCCGGTGCTCCTTGGTGCTCCGCAACGACTCAGTCCGCGCCAGTTCGTCAAGCGAGGTCCCGCCGATCCGGGTCATCTCCTGCCCGGTCATGCGGCTTTGCGGTTCGATCATGAAAAAATCATCCGAGTCGCCGATGAGATGCGGCTCGGCGGTGGGCGACGCCTCGGGTAGAAAGCCGTAATCCCAGAAGCTGGCCGGCTGGCTGACAAACCGCTCAGGCTTGACGGCAACAAGCGCCGGCGGCGACTGATAGCCGATCAACGTGTCGTCATCGACGTACCAGTAAAACTGATCCATCCATTCCAGATAGCAGAGTCTCTGATTGATCGTGCGAGCCTTTACGGTCGGATGCTCGTTCGCCAGGGCGAGTTTCGCAAGCGCACGCGGCGACACGCTCAGAACGCATGAACCGGGATCGACGAGCGCCTGCAGCTGCGGATCCACAGTCTCGGCAACGACCCGGAAACTCGGCGCATGAATGACCCGCTTGCCCTGCCGCATCAATGTGCCGAGATGTCGGAGCGAGCCATCGGCGATGACAAAGTCGGCAATGAACGGCAGGAGATAGGTCTCAGTCACCCGCGATCCCAGATCGGCAAAGCCGCGAAACAGTGCGTAAGTGAGCACCATTCCATAATCGGTGAAGACGCCGGTCAACAGATCGTCGAGCGCAACGAGCCGCGTCTTGCAGATGCGCTCGGCGGCGTGGAATGAGGGCGAGCCGCGCACCATGTCGAATAACCGCGCCTCGGTGACGATGATGAGCTCGACCTCGAACATGCCGCAGAGCGCCGGCAGATTGCCCGGCGCCAACATGGCTGGAAGCGTAACCGAGAGGACCTCGTTGACGTAGGCCTCGCCCCAGACCGGAATGATCAGCCGCGCGGGCTCTGCCATCGGAAAAAAGATCCAGTCTGCTGCGCGAGGATCCCGCGGAGCGCGAGACGTCGGTCCTCAAGCAACCGCGTTAGACTGCCTGAGTCAGTTGCCGTTCGGCGGCTATCTTGGCTTCGTAAACCGATACCACGTCCTCGAGAGGCCCATGGGCGAGGATTTTGCCCTGCTCGAGAAGCATACCCTTATTGCACCACCGCCGCACCATCGGCATGCTGTGACTGGCGATAACTAGGATTCCGGTTCTTGCGAGAAACTCCTTCAGGCGAGCGTCGGCTCGGCTGATGAAGGCGGCGTCCCCGGCGCTGATCATCTCGTCCAAAACCAGAATTTCCGGAGTGACGGCGGTCGAAATTGCGAACGCGAGGCGCAGAGCCATACCGGTAGAATAAGCTCGGATCGGCATGTAGAGATACTCGGCCAGCTCGGTGAAATCGGCGATGTCGTCGAGCGAGTTCTTGATCTCACTCGTGGTCAGGCCGAGCATCTTGCCGCGCATCCAGATGTTCTCGATTCCCGTGGCGTCCAGATCCATGCCGAGCTGAAGGTCGAACAGTGGAAAAACGCGTCCGCTGGCCTGGATGGTGCCGCTGCTCGGCTCGTAGATGCCCGCGAGCGTCCGCAGCAGGGTAGTCTTGCCTGAGCCATTGTGGCCCAACAGCGCGACCCGATCGCCCTCGGATATCTCGAAGGAAACACCGTCGAGCGCCTTGACCACGATTCTGCCGGTTTCGCCGGCGCCGATCTGACCGCCGACGTTCCAGCCTTTCGTGCTGATCCGGCCGAGGCCTTTGGTAAGATGCTTGAGGCCCAGCGAATACTTCAACGACCGCATGCGCGGGTCGTAGATCGGAAACTGGACGTGGACATCTTTGCCGATGATCGACAGCATAGTTGCGCTAAAGCCAGTATACGATCCGGGAACGAAATCGGGCGAAAAACAAAAAGGCTCCAACCCAACCGACAACCGTGATTGCCAAGACAACCAACCAATCATTTAACGTAGCAGTGCCGCCCAACAACGGCTCGCGCACCAGGGCAATTATGTGCGTAAACGGATTATAGTCGGCAATAAAACGTTTTTTGCCGAGCTGCTCGGGAAAATACATCAACGGCGTCAACCAGAACAGAAGGGTGATGATGTTGGTGACAATCAGCGGAACATCGCGATAGCGGGCCGATACGATACCCAATACCAACGCCATCGGCGAAAGGCAGATCACGACCAGGAGCAGGCCGAGCGGCAATAGCAATATGCTTACACTAGGGACTACAATGAAAAACAAGGCAATAACGACGTAGATGATAACATTGTGACCGGCTATGATGAGGTTGCGCCAAATCGTCTGCAAGAGGAACACGGTCAGCGGGCATTTGATCTGGGTGATGTAACGGGACGATGCGACGAACAGCCCGGCGCCGTCGTTGAGGATCTGCGTAATGAGCGCCCACAGCAGCATGCCGGCGCAGACGTACGGAAGAGACTTTGAAAGCTCGGCGCCAAACAGGAACGCGCTCAAAAAGCCCATGGTGAAAATCTGAATGCCGAACGACAGCGTCGTCCAGATCGGACCTAGCGTGGAGCGCCGGTATCTTTGCTTGACGTCCTGCCATGCCAGGAAATGACTGAGCCGCCAGGAAGAAAGGCCGGTAGCCAGATCATCGACAGCGGAATCCAACTGCCTTGAGGTCAACGCTAACATGCGAAAGCGGCGGCTCCCCATCCGCGAATTCGCGGGTTGCTTAGCAAGGCGCTATGGGAGCCGCAAGTGCGGCTGAATGGTGGCAATGCCGGCCTCCGGACGTGAATCTTGGCGCCTCCACGCGCCCGCGTAAACCTCAGCAGCGCCCGACGCGAGCGGTAATCGGCAATTCCATTCATCGCAGCGGCGGCGACCCATCGCCGCGCCGAAGGCCCCCGTTCCCGCTCCAGGACGACGGATGCTCCCAAGCATGCGCCTGCAGGCGTGCGCGAGCCTCCCGGCTCCCTTCGGAATAATCACGCGTGCGGTTATCGGCGGCGATCAGGTTGGCCTGCTGATCGATCCAATACGTCGACGACAATTTCCAGTCCGCTATGTCGTAGATACGACCGTCGCGAGCGACTATGACAGGCCTAAGGCCCTTCTTCAGCACCTGTTGCGTGAGCGATTGGCGCCCGCTTTCGAATTTATAGACCCCGAATTTTGTTCGAAACGATGGAGGCCGCAATGCCAGAAAACTGTCTCTTTCGATCATAAAGGCGTTAGTGCGGACGTGTGGATTAGGATAGGAGACATAGTGAAGATAATGATCGAAGCGAAGCAGATCATAAAGAGAGCCCGAAAGCCGGTGAAGCATTTGACGCATGTGGACTGACACGGCGTTGCCGGCCGTGCCGCTGCGTGGTGGAGCGCGATCACCATCG
>JASHXZ010000704.1 GCA_030043285.1 Xanthobacteraceae bacterium
GGATTGTTTACGGCCCGACGCCGCACGTTCCAACGCCGGAAACGGCGCCCACCGATCCCATCAGCGCCTACGGCATCAGCAAATTGACGATCGAAAAATATCTACGGCTCTATGAACATCATCACGGCCTGAGCTTTCGGGTGCTGCGGGTCGCAAATCTTTTCGGGCCGTTCCAAATGCCGGGCAAAAACCAGGGCGCCATCGCCGCTTTGATTTCATGTGCACTCCATAACAAAGAGTTCGAAATTTGGGGCGATGGATCGGCAATCAGGGATTACGTTTACGTCGATGACGTAGTCAATGCGCTGTTGCTGGCGGCTGCGGATGAGAGCGAAGAGCGGATATTCAACATTGGCAGCGGTCAGGGCCGCGATCTCCGTCAAGTCATAGCTGAAATCGAAACGAACTTGGGCATCAAATTGGCGATTCGGCAAACAAAAGGGCGCCTCATCGACGTTCCGGTTTCCGTCCTTGCGATCCAAAGGTCGCGCGACGTCCTTGGTTGGCGGCCGCAAACGCCGTTTAACGTTGGCATCAAGGAGACCGTCGCGTGGTGGCGCTCGCGAGCGATCTAAGTCGGCGCATCGGCTGCGGCTTGTCATTGATGATCCGGCTGCCAGCCAGGTGCGGCCGCGCTGAGAGCGTCAGTTGCCGCACCCTGCCTTGCAGCGACGCACGACTCACGACGCGCCATCGCGGTAATGTTAAACGATGTGGAGGTCTCGCGCTCTCATCTTTGACCACCCGATCGGGAAGGCAAACGAACGATCGCCGTTCGGTGATTCTTCTCGAGCACCGCTTCGCGCTCGGCAACCGAGCGCAGAATCCAACCGTCTTCGTCTTCGCCAGTCTTCAATCGAATGACCGCATGGGTCGCATTGTTGAGAAAGACTGCGTAACCCTCGCTGCTGCCGATGATGACGCCGAGGAGGTTGAGTTCGGGCTCGTCCGGTTGTCTCTTCGCCACGGCCTTGGCAGGTTGCGGAGGTGGCGCGGCGCTTATTGCCGGCGGTGACGGCCGGCGCGACGGCGAGAACAGCGGACGCTCCCGGGCCTCCTGCAAGGATCGAAGCGGAATTCCCCACAGGGGATTGCCGGCTTCAGACTCACTCGCCACGGCGCTGTCCCGGGGGGACGGCGACTCCGGCACAGGCTCGACCTTGGGCGTCAAGCTGCCTAGGTCAAGGAAGGTATCCGCGCGACAACAAACCGGCGCCACGATGAGGCAGGCTGTGGCGGCGGCGCCAATCAGCAGCCGCGCGGCAATCATTTGGTCTTCCACCATTGCCCGGAAACCGACAGCAAAACGCGCATCCGGTTGCCGTTCAAGCCGGGCATCGGCGCTTGAACGACGAGCTGTTGGATAAAGAGAAATGGCATGCCGGCTTCGACTTCGTAGAGCAGTTTTTGCAGCGCCGGCTGCTCGACGTCGCAGCTCACCAGCAGGCTGATCCAGCCGTCCTTGGCGCGATCGCTTTCCAAGTCGACTTGCGAGGAGAGGACGTTGCCGCCAACGCCATTGACGATGGACGCGACGCGCTGCAGCAAGGCCGCACCTGCGACATTGAGAGTCTGCCCCTCCAAAAACGGCGAGCCGGCCGGCGCGCCGGCAAGCGCGTCGCGCGCTTGTTGGCCCGATGGTGAACGCCCCGTCAATTGGGCGAGCGTGGCTTCGGCCGCCGCAATCGAAGCCCGTTGCTCGCTGATTCCGGCGAACGCATTCCAGGTGAATAGGATAGCGACCATCATGAGCGCCATGTAGCCGGCCACCGCGGCGGTGCTGAGCAGAAAGGCTCGGTTCACGAACTGTGCCTTGTTCATGGCGTCAACGAGAAATTCGGTTCCATGCGCGCCTCGATGCTGAAATGGTCCCTGCTGTCCGATGGAGAGCGCGTGATGGGAGCAAAAAAAGTAGCTTGGCTGAAATGCTTTGTCTGTTCGATCAGCCGGATCAGTTGCGGTGCGTCATGGGTGATTCCGGTCAATTGCAATTTGTTCGCCTCGATGTGCATCTCGGTCACATAGGTGGTGTCGGGGAGGATCTTCGACAGAATCTCCAGCGCGATGACGTCCGATGGCGATTCGTTCTTGCGTCGTATCAGTGCCTGCTCCGCCAACGTCTTCGGATCTCCGGCAGCATGGCGCGACATGAGCAACGCCGACCGCTGCTTCGCAATCTGCCGCGCAAGTTCGTCCTGGCGCGCCTGAAGATTGCCGCCGATAAAGGTCGAGACCATCACGGCCGTCAGCGACACGAGTAGGGCGCAAGCCAACGTGATCATGACAACGCGCCGTACAACATTTACGTCGAGAACGCGTGTCACGTTCTCTTCGGTGATTTTTATTGCCGCCATGTCGGGCGATGCCATGGGCGGCGCGGCACGGATGACGATTGAACGGGCGCCGGCGCCCGAAAATGCCTGCAGTATGGGCGCGAGCATCGCTTTAGCGGTCGCGGCGATCGTGACGACAATGCGGCCTGAGCCCAGATCCGCTGGCGTGCTCGACCCGAATGCCGCTTGATCGGCGCTCCAGGGCGTCAAGCGGTCTATTTGCGAACGGACCACACCGTCGAGAAACTCGGCGGCGCGAGACGGTAACTCCAATGGCTTGAAGACAAACCGCTCTGGCCGCACCAAGAGCTCGATCCGGCTGCCGCGCAGCGCCGTCTCGACGCGTGCTGACAACGGCGTGGCAAAGGAGCCGTTTTCGACGCGCAGCTTAAGGTCGCCAGAACCGGTGCCAGCACCGATATCCGCCGCGCTCACTGCAAACGAATCGAGCTCAGCCTCGACCAGACAGACCGTGCGCTCCTTGCGGAAGTGGCCGAGCGCCGCGACCAATCCTTCGGCGACGAGATCAATCCAGCGCCAAAAGCCGTCCCGGATCTTATCGGTCACTTTCATGGTCGTGCCGCCTCGGAGCTGCCGCCGGCATGCTCCCCGCAACCATACACCGGGAAGTAGGGCAAAACTCGGTCAACTACCGCGCGCGGCCGTCGCGGATACAGGCCAAGTTCATCGATGTGCCGGAAGGGCTCGCGGCGTGGACCGCGGCTTTTACCCCTCGTCCAGTGCCGGGCGGCGTCGGGATCGCTCTGCGGCCTGCGGTATCCGGTTGTCAGCATATCATCCACCGGAGACGCCCGTTCCGCTCGACGAAGGCGTGGACGAACCGCCGCTCGGGCCAAGCATCGGGCAGCCTG
>JASHXZ010000705.1 GCA_030043285.1 Xanthobacteraceae bacterium
GAGCGGCCGGTGCCTGGGCGTTCCGCAAAATGAAGATCCTCTGGTCGCTGAAAGCGATCCAAGATCTCGATTCGCTCAGAGCCTATATTGCGGAGGAGAGTCCCGCTAATGCGCAGCGCGTTGTGTTGCGCATCCTGCACGATGTCGAGGAATTGCTGCCAGGCCATCCGGAGATGGGTCGGCCTGGCCGCGTACCCGGCACTCGTGAACTGGTCGTTCCGCGGACGCCATATATCGTTCCGTATCGCGTGCATCGCCAAGCAATCCAGATTTTGCGCGTGTATCACGGCGCCCGTCGCTGGCCCGACAGCTTCTGAATTTCAGCGGCACTCATTTACTGCGATGCGCCGGCCGGTGGTTGCCGCGCTCGCTCAGCGCTCACTGCTCGATCTGACCGCTGCCGGCGGCAGCGACGATGGCGCCATGAACTTCGTGCCGATTGTCATGCAACTGTTCCGAGCATCGAGTATAGTTGCTCGCGGGGTGATTCGGGACATTCGAGGACATCCGGCATGGCAAAGACCAAATCCAAGCAATCGGCGACATCGTCGAAAGTGACATCGACCACGATTCTGCAGCCCAACTATTTCGTCACCGGCGTGCGCGGGCTCGCCGGAAGCGACGTGGTGCTGACCGGCAACTCGGTCACGGACGGGGTGCAGAAGCCGCTCCTCTATACCGGACCGATCTCGCCCACCGATCCCAACGGCATCCACCTTCTCGTACCCGAGATTTCCGGGCAGCAGATTACCGGCGCCACCTTCTACGGACCCGACACGCCGCAATTCAATCCATCGATCGGCCAGGGCAACATCCGCGCGGTGGGGAGCTACCAATATGCCGGCAGCGATGCGCGCAATCATGGTCTCTACTACGAAGGCCCGCCTGGCGGCGGCGGCACGTGGCAACAGATCGACGTGCCCTCGGACCTGTTTCCGGGCCGCACGGTGTGGAACACCATCGCGCACAGCACGATGGGCGATTTGGTGGTGGGCAATTACGACTTGATGCATGACGGCACGCCCGTGCCGTTCACCGGCAACGCCTTCATCTACAACATCCGCACCAAGCGCTGGACCATCTTCGATCTGGGCGGTGCGGCCAGCCTGACCACGGCCTACGGCATCTGGCAGATCGAACGCGGCGGCACGCGATACGTGATCGCGGGCGGCACGCGCGACGGCCACGGCCTCAACAAAGGTATGCTGATCAATTACGATGCGCAGACCGGCGCGTTCGGCAAGCCGACGCTTTACAGCGCGCTCAACGTGCCCTCGCTGGTCACCCATTTCGAGGGCATCACGGCGGTGCCGGGCGGCTATCATCTGGCGGCGGCGACGATCCGCGACGTGGCGGTATTCTGCTCGGTCAAGGTTGATGCCAACGGCGCGTTTGGCGCGGCGCGCTGGATTCCCTACGAATATCCGGGCAGTAAGCTCACCACCGGCAATACCATCTATCAGAATACGATGATGGGGATCTATGCGGTGAGCGGCACCGACGGGGTGCAAAGTTACGCTGCCACTGTTGAATTGCAGTGACGGTGTCGGCCGAGATCAGCGTGTTGCTGGTCGGTGTGTGAAGGCGGCGTCCGGGTTTGCCCCGGGCGATCGCGTCTTAAGGACCGCCGTGAAACCAGCTACGTTGGCTGACGATTAAGCCAACAGGCTGGCGAGAACGGCGGTCATCAATGTCGACCTATCGGCTAGAGACGCTGTTCGCGCCACGCTCGGTCGCCGTGGTCGGAGCATCGCCGCGCGTCGCCTCGCCGGGCCGCGCAGTGTTGTCGAACCTGCAGCGCGGCGGCTTTGCCGGCGCAATCGGCCTCGTCAACCCGCATTATCCGGAGATCGAGGGCGTCGCGGCGGTCAAGTCCTACGCCGAACTCGCCCAAACGCCTGATCTCGCGGTGATCGCCGTGCCGCCGCCCGCAGTGCCTGCGGTCGTTGCGGATGCCGCGCAGAAGGGCACGTCTGCTGCCATCATCATCACCGCAGGGCTCGGCCACGGCGCCGGCTCGCTCGCAGCGCAAGCCGAACAGGCCGCGCGCGCCAGCGGCATGCGGCTTGTCGGTCCCAACTGCCTCGGCGTTCTGGTGCCGCAGGCTAAGCTCAACGCCAGCTTCGCCGCCGCGATGCCGCGCGCCGGCGATCTCGCGCTGATCTCGCAGTCCGGCGCCATCGCTACCGGACTCGTCGCCTGGGCGGCGACGCACGACGTCGGCTTCTCGGCGATCGTCTCGCTCGGCGACGGCATCGACGTCGATTTTGCCGATCTGCTCGATTATTTCGCGCTGGATCGCCGCACCCGCGCGATCCTGCTCTACATCGAATCGATCAACGACCCGCGCAAGTTCATGTCGGCAGCGCGCGCCGCGGCGCGGGGAAAGCCGGTGCTGGTGATCAAGTCCGGCCGGCACGCGGCGGGCGCCAAGGCGGCGGCCACCCATACCGGCGCGCTTGCCGGCTCGGATGCGGTGTACGAGACCGCGCTGCGCCGCGCCGGGCTGCTGCGCGTGCGCGATCTCGACGAGCTGTTTGCCGCCGCGGAGACGCTCGGCCACTTGACCGAAGTGTCAGGCAAGCGGCTTGCCATCCTCACCAATGGCGGCGGCCTCGGCGTGCTCGCGGTGGATCGGCTTGCCGATTTCGGCGGCGAGCTTGCCGATATCTCGCCGGCCACAATGCAAAAACTCGATGCCGCTTTGCCGCCGATCTGGTCGCGCGCCAATCCGGTCGACATCGCCGGCGACGCCGATGCCGCGCGCTACGCCGCCGCGCTGGAGCAACTGCTTGTCGACCAGGCCAATGACGCCGTCCTGGTCATGAACGTGCCGACCGCGCTCGGCGCGCCGCTCGATGCCGCCAAGGCCGTGATCGCGGTGACGCAAAAACTGCACGGCGAGCGTTTTCCGCCCAAACCAGTGTTTGCGGTCTGGCTCGGCGACGGCGGTCCGGCGGATGAAGCGTTCGATGCCGCGCACATCCCGAGCTACGCGACCGAAGCCGACGCGGTCGGCGGCTTCATGCATCTGGTGCGCTACCGGCAGTCGCGCGAGCTTTTGCTGGCGGCGCCGCCGAACCTGGCGGCGGATTTTGCGCCCGATGCGGGTGCGGTCCGTCCAGTGCTCGATCGCGCGCTCGGTGAGGGGCGCACCTGGCTCGATCCCATCGAGCTCACCCGCGTGCTCTCCGCCTATCAGATTCCAATCGCGCCCTCTGTTTTGGCGCGCGATGCCGACGCGGCAGTCGCTGCAGCAAGGCCGTATCTTGCTGCCGGCACGCCGGTCGTTCTCAAAATCCAGTCGCCGGACATCGTGCACAAATCCGAAGTCGGCGGCGTGCGGCTCGATCTCGGCAATGAGCGCGGGGTGCGCGAGGTTGCTGCCGATATTTTGCGCCGCGTCCACGAGGCCAAGCCCGACGCGCGCATCGACGGCGTCACGGTATTTCCGATGATCGTGCGCCCCAAAGCGCGTGAGCTGATCGCCGGCATTGCCGACGATCCGACCTTCGGTCCGGTCGTCGTATTTGGTCAGGGCGGCACCGCGGTCGAGGTCGTGGACGACAAGGCGCTGGAGCTGCCGCCGCTCGATCTGGCGCTGGCGCGACGCCTGATCGCCCGCACGAGGGTGTCGCGCATTCTCAAGGCCTATCGCAACGTGCCGGCCGCTGACGAGCGCGCCATCGCGCTGCTGCTCGTCAAGCTGGCGCAGCTTGCCGCCGACTTTCCGGAAATTTGCGAGATCGATCTCAACCCGGTGCTGGCCGACCAAACCGGAATCATCGCGGTCGATGCGCGCATCTCGATCGCACCGCTCGACCAAAGACCCCGCCATCCTTGGGGCCATCCCCGTTTCGCCATCCGGCCCTACCCGAAGGAATGGGAGCGCCACATCGAACTCGCCGATGGCAGCACCGTGCTGGTCCGGCCGATCCGCCCCGAGGACGAGGCGCTCTATCCGCAGTTCTTGAGCCATGTGACGGCGGAAGATTTGCGGCTGCGCTTCTTCGCGCCGATCAAGGAATTCAGCCACGCCGCCATTGCGCGTTTCACCCAGATCGATTACGCGCGCGCCATGGCGTTTATCGCCATCGCCGAACGGGACGGGGCGATGCTTGGCGTCGTGCGCCTGCACGCCAATTCCGCCTACGATAAGGGCGAATACGCCATCCTGGTGCGCTCCGATCAGAAGGGCCACGGGCTCGGCTGGCACCTGATGCAGTTGTTGATCGAATACGCCCGCGCCGAGGGCATCCGTGCCATCGAAGGCCAGGTGCTGGGCGAAAACACCACGATGCTCGCGATGTGTCGCCAGCTCGGCTTCGAGGTGAGGCCGGATGCCAGCGACCCTGCGATCTGCGTCGTCAA
>JASHXZ010000706.1 GCA_030043285.1 Xanthobacteraceae bacterium
GCTGGGTCATCTACAATGGGATTGCCGAGGCTTCGAAGGTGCCGCCCAGCTGGTTCGGCTGGCTGCATCACACCGTAGACGTGCCGCCGACGGTGGATAAGCCGCGGCCGCATCCGTGGGAGAAGCCGCATCGGCCGAACCTAACCGGCACTTCGGGGGCATATCGCCCGAGCGGTTCGACCCTGGGTCCCGGCCGCCGGCCGAAGGCGACCGGCGACTACAAAGCTTGGTCGCCCGGCGAGCATTAGCCTGATTGCGCGGCAGGTTCCGGTGGGTTCCGACCCTGATCCCTGGAATTGCCGTAATCGAAATGTTAACCCGGCCCCGCATCGCGCATTCAGCCAAGCCGTTGGCTCAGATCAGGCCGCTTTTTTCATGATCCGCATCGCCGCGCTCGTGGTCGTTATCGGGAGCACGCTGGCGGCGGTGCCGGCCGTGGCACAGTTCAATATCTTTGGCGACGAGCCGCCGCCGCGCCCACCGGCTGACATTCCGAACGCTTCCTTCCCGCCGCAACCGCCGCCCCCAGGGCAATACCCGGCAGCGACGCCGGCACCGGCCTCACCGTATCCCGCACCAGCGCAAGGCTCGCCCTATCCAGCCGCCCCGCCGCCAGGCTCTGCGCCGCCGCCGCAATCGGCGATCGAGGCGCAGCCGCTGCCGCCACCACCCGGCGCCGCCGTGGCACCGGCTCCGGGACCTGGGCAGGGCTTCCCGCAGCAACGGCCGCTTCCGCCTGAACGTGCGCGCGCGGTTCCGCCTGCCGGCGGCGCCGGGCCCGAAAATGGCGCGCCCCCCGCCGGTGCTGCGCCCGCGGCCGCCGAACCGGCCGACACCGGGCCGGTCGAGGACACCGTCGTCGAAGCGCCGACGCAGCACATCGAAAATGGCAAGGCGGTGTTTGCCGGGCTCGACAAGATCACCGGCCGGACCTTCTCGTTCGATGCGGCGATCGGCGAGACGGTCCGGTTCGGCGCGCTCGAGGTCACGCCGCGCGCCTGCTACACCCGGCCGCCGACGGAGGCGACCAATACCGACGCCTTTGTCGAGGTCGACGAGGTAACGCTGACCCGGGAAATCAAGCGCATTTTCACAGGCTGGATGTTCGCATCAAGCCCCGGACTGCATGCGGTCGAGCACCCGATCTACGATGTCTGGCTGACCGATTGCGCCGCGCCGGTCCAGAGCGCGATGGCCGAGCCTGCAGCGGTCCCGCCTCCTGCGGCAGCGTTGCCCGCGCGGGCACGCCATCCGGCACCGCCGCACCAGCGCACGGCGCGTCCCGCACCACGTGCCGTCGAGCCGCCGCCGCAATAATTGGCCTCTAAGCCTTGCTCAGCACGGCGAGCGCGGCGCGGCCCGGGACCGGCCGATCGAGCGGCAGCGCATCGAAATTTCCCGACCCGACCAGCGCGGCATCGAGCAGCTTATGGTAGGCCGGCCGCGGCACTTCGGTGGCGCCGAAGGTGCGCAAATGGTCGGTCACGAACTGCGTATCGAGCAGGCGGTACTGACCGGCCTTGAGCCGCGCCACCAGGTGGACCAGCGCGACTTTCGATGCGTCGCGGGCGAGATGAAACATGCTCTCGCCGAAAAACGCCCGGCCGAGGCACACCCCGTAGAGGCCGCCGACCAGCTGATCGCCGTCATAAGCCTCGACGCTATGACAATCGCCGCGCTCGTAGAGCTTGCGGTAGAGCTGCGCGATGCGACCGTTGATCCAGGTTCGCGCGCGTCCCGGCGCGGGCTGAGCGCAGGCGGCAATCACCGCGTCAAAGTCGCGGTCGACGAAGATCGTAAAGCAGTCGGAGCGGACGGTGCGCGCCAAGCGGCCGGGCACGTGAAAGCGGTCCAGCGGAATGATGCCGCGGCGTTCCGGCTCGATCCAATAGAGCGCCGGATCGTCGGCGCCTTCCGCCATCGGAAAAATGCCGCAGGCATACGCCTTGAGCAGAACCTCCGGCGTAATGTCGATCAGGACGTTGTCGCGGCTGGCCATGCGTTTGGTTTAACCGGCTAAATCCTTGCGGTTCAAGGGTCGGGGACCGGGCTCACGCGGTTCTGTGATCGGCCTGAGCCAAGGCTTTGCAGGCCGCTTCGGTTCCGGCTGCGGCGCGCCGCCGCGCCATCATATGTCATCGCCGGCATGTTCAATTAACCCGGCGCAAACCAAACGACCCGTAAAATTTTAGTCAGGTTGAACCGTTTTGCGCACACCGGCGTTCGGCCTTTGAAAGCGCAAAGAAGACCGCTCCGATGCAAACGGCTTTGAGGCTCAGCGTGCCGATTCGCATTCTGCTGGTCGAGGACGAGGTCCTCATCGCCGAATGGGTCGCCGAGTCATTCCTGGAACAAGGCTTCGCCGTGCGGACAGTGGGCAACGCGCACGAAGCCTTGCAGTACCTCGCTGCCGCGCGGGTCGATGTCTTGTTTACCGACATCAATCTAGGCGATGGCATGGATGGCACTGCGCTCGCCCGCCACGCTCGCGCAATATTGCCCGATCTGCCTGTAATCTACGCCTCGGCGCGGGTAGCGGGGCTCGAGCCGCACCAGCGCGTGCCCGGCGCGCTGTTCGTGCGCAAACCCTATGATCCCGAAGCGGTCGGACGGATTATCGCGAGCCTGTTTGACGCCGCCAATACGCCCCTTGTTCCGGACACGGCCAAGTCGTCGCTCGTTGCGGAGCCTGCTTAGGCGCAAATTCTACGGCTCAAGGCCGCCGCGCGCCAAAAATTCCTCGAGCCAGTGGATGTGATAGTCGCCGTCGATGATGTCCTTTTCCTGCGCCAAGGCGCGGAACAGGGCGAGATTGGTTTCGACGCCGTCGATCACGAACTCGTCGAGCGCGCGCCGCAGCCGCATCAGACATTCGCCGCGCGTCTTGCCGTGCACGATCAGCTTGCCGATCAGCGAGTCGTAAAACGGCGGGATCGCGTAGCCGTGATAGGCCGCCGAATCGACGCGCACGCCGAGCCCCCCCGGCGGATGGTAATGAATGATCTTGCCCGGCGACGGCCGAAACGACACGGCGTTTTCGGCGTTGATGCGGCACTCGATGGCATGGCCGTGAAACTTGACGCCGTCCTGGGCTAGCTCCAGGTCGTTGCCGGCAGCGACGCGGATCTGCTCCAGGATGAGATCGATGTCGGTGATCATTTCCGTCACCGGGTGCTCGACCTGAATGCGGGTGTTCATCTCGATAAAATTGAAGGCGCCGTCGTCGTAGAGAAATTCGACGGTGCCGACGCCCAAATACTTGATTTCGCGCATCGCTTTCGCGACGGTTTCGCCGATGCTGTCGCGCGCCGCGGTATTGAGCGCGGGGGAGTGGCCTTCTTCCCATACTTTCTGATGCCGGCGCTGCAGCGAGCAGTCGCGCTCGCCGAGGTGGATGGCGCGGCCTTTGCCGTCGCCGAGCACCTGTATTTCGATGTGGCGCGGCCGCTCGAGATATTTTTCGAGATAGAGCGTGTCGTCGCCGAAGGCGGCCTTCGATTCGGCGCGCGCGGTGGCCAGTGCAGACGGCAGGTCCGCCTCGCCGCGGATCACCTTCATGCCGCGGCCGCCGCCGCCGGCCGCCGCCTTGACCATGACCGGAAAGCCGATTCCGTTGGCCAAGCGGCGCGCTTCTTCGTCGCTGCCGAGACCGCCGTCCGAGCCGGGGACGGTGGGAATGCCGAGCTGCTCGGCGGCGCGCTTGGCGGCGATCTTGTCGCCCATCAGCCGGATATGTTCGGGCCGCGGGCCGATGAAATGCACGCTGTGCTCGGCGAGGATTTCGGCAAACCGCGCATTTTCCGAAAGGAAGCCATAGCCCGGATGGACCGCGTCGGCGCCGGTGATCTCGCAGGCGGCAAGGAGCGCGGGGATGTTCAGATAACTGTCCTTGGCCGGCGGCGGTCCGATGCACACGCTCTCGTCGGCCAACCGCACGTGCATGGCGTCTTCGTCCGCCGTCGAGTGCACCGCGACCGTGGCAATGCCGAGCTCTTTGCAGGCCCGCAGCACGCGCAGCGCGATCTCTCCGCGATTGGCGATGAGGATCTTATCGAACATCGGCAGACGGGGTGCGGCGAATGGCGAATGGCGAATGGCAAATGGCAAGGCGAAGCGAGCCCTGGCACCAGCATGTTCGCAATTCGCTACTCGCCATTCGCTATTCGCCTGTTACTCGATGATCATCAGCGGCTGGCCGTACTCCACGGGCTGTCCGTCCTCGATCAGGATCTGGATCACCGTGCCGGGGCGCGGGGCCGGGATCTGATTCATCGTCTTCATTGCTTCAATAATCAGGAGCGTATCTCCGGCCTTCACGGTGCCGCCGACTTCGATAAACGGCCGGGCGCCGGGCGCCGCGCCGCGGTAGGCGGTGCCGACCATCGGCGATACCACGAGCCCCGGATGCTGCGCCGGATCGACCGGTGCCGCTCCCGCCGCGACGCTCGGGCCCGGCAGGGCAGGCTCCGCAGGCCGCCCCCGCGCAACGACGGCCGGCGCATGACGGGCGACCCGCACCGACACGCCGCCCTGTTCGATCGCGATTTCCGTAAGCCCCGTTTCGTCGAGTAGCTTCGCCAGTTCCCGGATCACCTCGTGATCGATGGCGGGCATTGGCGACGGGCTTTCCGGCTTGCGCGCCACGATCAACCCTTGCGGGGCTCGGCGCCGATCAGGGCGGCGAGGCCGTTAATGGCGAGAGCATAGCCCTCGATGCCGAAGCCGCAGATCACGGCACGCGCCGCTCGCGACACGTAGGAATCGTGACGGAAAGACTCGCGGGCATGGATGTTGGTGATGTGCACCTCGATCACCGGAGCTTCCATGGTGTACAGGGCGTCGAGGATCGCGATCGATGTCGTCGTGTAGCCGGCTGGATTGATGATCAGGCCGGCCGCTTTTTCAGCGCGGGCCTGTTGAATCCAATCGACGATCTCGCCCTCATGATTGGATTGACGAAATTCGACCGCGAGTCCGAAGCGCTGTGCCGTGGCGCGGCAGAGCTTTTCCACGTCGGCGAGGGTCGCGCGGCCGTACAGCTCCGGCTCGCGCGTGCCGAGCAGATTGAGGTTTGGGCCGTTGAGAACGTAAACCGTATTCGGCATCTCACGCACCGCGACGGGTCTGATCGGCGCCGGCATGCACGCGGCACCGCATTCCCTATGACCGTTCGTTTATAGGGAACGCGGTCGCAAAGGGGAAGCCAGCAAGCATGGCCCCGCGGCGGCGGAAATGCGCCGTCACCGTCGCCGCAACCCATAAGACAGGAAGTGGACGAGGGGACGCCTTGCTATTTCTGCAAGGCGTCGATCTTCTGCTTTAACTCGTCGAAGCCGACCGCGCCGACCACGAGCTCGTCGCCGACCACGTAGCTCGGCGTGCCGTTGACGCCCAGCGCGTCGGCGAGCTTCATATCCTCGGCGATGGTGGTGGCGACTTCCGGGCTTGCCATGTCACGCTGGATGCGCGCCATGTCGAAGCCGACCTCCTTGGCCACGGCAAGCGCGCGCGCTTTGTCAGCCGCGCCGCGGCCGCCAAGCAGCTTTTGATGGAACTGGATGTACTTGGCGCCGGTCGGATCCTGCATGCGCGCGGCAACCGCAACGTGGGCGGCTTCCACCGAACCTTCGCCCAGCACCGGAAATTCCTTCAGCACGAATTTGAGGTCGTGGTCGGTGCCCAGGAGCTTGATCATGTCGGGCAGTGCGTGCTTGCAGAACCCGCAGTTGTAGTCGAAGAACTCGACGACCTCGACCTTGCCGTTCGGATTGCCGAGCACGACCTGATGCGGCGAATTGAACAGCGTAGCCTTGTTGGCAACGATCGTGGCGCGTGCCTGCTGCGCGTCGGCATCTTTCTGCTTCTTGTCGAGCGCCGCCATGACGTCCTGGATCACTTCGGGATGGGCGACGAGGTAGTCCTTGACGATGCCCTCGATCTGCTGGCGCTGATCGGGCGAAAACGTTTGCGCCGGCGCTGCTGCCGGCAATGCGACAAGCATCGCCGTGGCCAGCGGAATAACAATGCGTGGAAGCAAGCTCATATGGATCACCCTTTTTGGCATTATTGACCGATTTGCAGCGGATTCGTCTTCACGTTCTTGTTAAATGCAACGATATCGTCGGCCTTGACCCAGCCCGGCGAGCCGATCGGAAAGCGCTGCTTGGCCCGTTCGGCGAGTTCGCGCGCCGTCTTGTTGTCGCCCCGCGCGAAGGCCGCCTGCGCAGAGGCGAGGTCGGCGTCGGCGAGATCGTTCTTGCGGCCATAGGCCATTGCCAGCTGGGTGTAGGCCTCAGGCGAATCCGGCTCCTTGATCAGTGCGGCGTGCAACAGCGGGATGGCCTGGTCGGCCATCTTTGGATTATTGGTGGCGACCAGGGCCTGACCCAGCGTCATTTGAATGAGCGCCGGATCGGGCGCCAATTGCACGGCCCGCTGCAGCGGTTGGATCGCCTCCGCCGCATGGCCGGCCTCGAGCAACGCCTGGCCCTTCAGCTCGTAGAAATACGGATTGTTGGGCATGGCGTGGATCAAATCGTCGATGTGCGCGATGGCGTCCCGAAGATCGCCATAGCGGTAGCTGGAGATGGCGCGGGCGTAGCGCGCCGGAAGGCTGCTGTCGGATAGCGGATAGCGCCGTAACACCTCGTTCGGCCGATCCATGAAGCCGTACAGCTTGGCCCGCATCATGTCGTGGCGAAACTGCAGCTCCGGCGGGTCCTTTTTGTCCCAGTATTGCGTGTGGGCCAGATGCTCGAGCGCGGCCATGCGTTCCTCGGGCATCGGATGGTTTTGCGCGTACGGATCGATGTACCTCGATTCGAACATCGTCTCGTCGGCAAAGTGCTTGAACGTGTCGTACATGCCCTTGGCCGATTGGCCGGTCATGGTCAGAAACTTCACCCCGGCGCGGTCGGCATAGTCCTCCTGGGCGCGCTGGTACGACAACAGCGAATTCATGGCGTAAGCCTGCGGCGCGGTGAATATCGCCATGCCGGCATTGCCCATATCGATGTTGCCGGAGCGCGCTCCCGCGGCGACGGCGCCGACGCCGAGCAGCATGGCGACGATTGCCGCGGTCTGCGCGTTGGCAAGCTCCTGGCGCATCTTGGAGAGGTGGCCGCCGACGATGTGTCCGGTTTCGTGGGCGAAGACGCCGATCAACTGATTGGGTGTTTTTGCCTCCATCAGCGCGCCGGCGTTGACGAAGATGTGGTGCGCATCCATGACGAACGCGTTGAAGGCGCGGTCGTTGATGATCACCACGTGGATGTTCTGATCGCCCAAGCCGGCGACGCGCAGGATCGGCCTGGTGTAGTCGCGCAGCAGCTGCTCGATTTCGGCGTCGCGGATGATCGGCAGGCCGTGAGCGGGGCCGGTCTGCGCTCGCGCCGGCAGGCTGAGCGCCGCGACCGCCAACGCCGTCGCCAGCGCCACCGCCCGGGAGGCTGGCCTCGTCTGACGCGCCTTGCTAGGAGTTCGGCGGACGATCATTTGCGGCAAGGTGCGATCCTTCGGCTCGGCATCCAGGCTATGGATGGGGCCGGTCGCGGTCAACACAAGGTCGTGCGTGTGCACCCCCGAAACCATCGGCAACAAAGCCGGCGAATACGGCAGCACGGGGGCGAAATTCGATCGGCGCGGCGCGGCTGATCGTGGATGGCTGAACTGATGCTCGACCAGGCCAAGTCGCTTCTGCAACCGTCCGCGCGCAGTGCCGTACCGCCGTTCATGGTGATGGACGTCATGGCCGCGGCCGCCCGCCTCGAGGCGCAGGGCCGCCGCATCATCCACATGGAGGTCGGGCAACCCGCGGCCGGCGCACCATCGCCGGCCATCGCGGCGGCCCGTGCGGCGCTGTCGAGTGGCCCGTTGGGCTACAGCGAGGCGCTCGGTATTCCGTCGCTGCGCCGGCGCATCGCGCGCGCCTATCGCGAATGGCATGGCCTCGACATCGATCCGCAACGGATCGTCGTCACGACCGGCTCGTCAGCGGGCTTTATCCTGGCGTTTCTCG
>JASHXZ010000707.1 GCA_030043285.1 Xanthobacteraceae bacterium
GCGTTTTAGGCCGCAACGCGACGCATGATTACATAACAATTTCCACAGGTCGCATTAGACAGATAATTGCTCGATCAGAGAAAGCCGTCGATCGCAATGGCTGCCGGGCGTTTCGAAAGGATTGTTTTGTCAAGGGTCTTCGACCGCCGAAGGCGGCGCTTCGCGCCCTTGACAAAACAATCCTTTCGAAACACGCAGCCGCCATTGCGATCGACGGCTTTCTCTGATCGAAGAGAAATCAATCCGGAATCATCGTCCTTCCACCGGCAGCACCGGCTTGCCCTCGCGCACCTGCATGTCGAAGGCGCACAATAGCGCCGCGGTCGCCGCGTAATTGCCCATCAGCATCACGAGCTCGACCAGCTTGTTCGGCGGAAAAAATGCTTTGATGCGGGCAAACGTCGCCGACGTGACCCTGTGATCGCGGAAGATCTGCCGGCCGAACTCGATGAGCGCGGCGGTGCGTTCGTCGAGACCCTGCGTGCTCTTGCGGTGCTTGATGACGTCGATGATCTCGGCGGCGACGCCTTCCTTGAGCGCTTCCGGCTCGTGCGCGGCCCATTCGAAGCGGCTGTCCATCTCGCGCGCCACGGTGAGGATCGCGATCTCGCGGGTCTTGGCGTCGAAGCACTGGAAGCGCAGGTGCTGGTTCATCACGTTGTGGGCGTCGATCGTCTTGGTGTTGTAGAGATGAATGCCCGACGGCCCGCGCAGCCCGACGATAGTCTTGCCCGGCGTAGAGGCGCGGTCGAAGGCGCGCTGGCCCGCTTCGTCCAAATCCTCGCGCTTGAGCAGCGGCAGGCGAAAGCCGGATTGCGGGTCGATATCGGCGGGCATCGTCATGTCGAAGTCCTCGGCATTGTCAGGCCCGCGAATGCGGGCATCCAGTCATCACAATGGATGCCATGCCAACTGAAGCATTGCCAGTCCACTGCGTTTACTGGATCATCCGCTTGCGCGGATGACGACAAACTTGGGGGACGAAATGTTTTTTGAAAATTTCACCCGGACTGAAATTCAAACCTCAGGCGCCCGCATCGTCACGGTTCATGGCGGCAAGGGGCCGCCGCTTCTGCTCATGCACGGCAATCCGTTCAGCCATTTGTCGTGGCTCAAGATCGCGCCGGGTCTGGCGCAAGAATTCACCGTGGTGGCCACCGATCTGCGCGGCTACGGCGATTCGGAAAAGCCGCCGGGCGGCGACAAGCACGAGAACTACTCGTTCCGCGCCATGGCGGCCGACCAGATCGAGGTCATGGCGGCGCTCGGCCATGAGCGCTTCTATGCCGCCGGCCACGACCGCGGCGGGCGTGTGCTGCACCGCATGTGCCTCGATCATCCCGAGAAGGTCGCGCGCGCCGCCATCCTCGATATCTTGCCGCAGCATTATCTGCTCAACAACGTGACGCGCGCCTGGGGGACGTTTTCCTGGCACTGGTTCTTCATGATCCAGCCGTACGACTTTCCCGAGCGACTGATGAGCTGCGATCCGGATTTCTTCATCGAGAAGAAGCTTGCCAAGACCGCGCAGGGTCTGAGCTTCTTCGATCCGGCGGCGCTGGCCGAATATAAGCGCCATTTCCGCAACCCGGCGACCGTGCACGCGATGTGTGAGGATTACCGCGCCACCCACGGCATCGACCTCGAGATGGACACCAAGGACTTCGAGGCCGGCCGCAAGATAATGTGCCCGCTGCTGCTGCTCTGGGGTGCAACCGGCGGCGTCGGCCGCAATCACAAGGCGGCCGAGATCTGGCCGCGCTATGCGGCCGATATCCGCGGCGCCAAGGCGCTGCCCTGCGGACATTACCTGTCCGAAGAGGCGCCCGAGGAGACGTATCGCGAGCTGCGGGAGTTTTTCGCCGCGGGCGAATTGCCGGGATAGCGAAATGGCGAATGGCGAGTGGCGAGTGGAAAGTGGCCGAAAAATCTCGCTATTCGCCATTCGCTATTCGCGGCTCCATATATTGGCGTCGGCTGAGGGCGTCCGGCAGGTGGAACTTTGGCCGCATCGCCGGCGTCATGGTTTGGCCCGGCCGCGACAGCAAATTGGCGCGGCGGATGGGCCGCGAAGCCCGGTGGACGGCGGCATTCGGCGCTGCGGCCGCGCTCGCGCCGGCAGACGACATCTGCTAGGTGGGGTTTTGCTTGGTGAATGACGTGAGAGACAGCCGATCGATGGCGGGGCGAAAGGTCGGGAGCGCGGGATGCTGAAACGAGAGCGCGGCCTCGTGCCCGCCTTCGCGCCCAAGAGTCCGCTGAGCTCGATCAGTTTCGTGCTGAGCCTCGCGGTCTTCATCGCCGCGGCGCTGATGCTCTATCACATTCTGCGCGGCATCGATCCCGACAAGCTGATCGCCGCGCTCAAGGCAACCAATCCGCACACCTTGCTGGCCGGCGCCGGCTTCGTCGCGGCGGGCTACCTGACGCTCACCTTCTACGATCTGTTCGCGCTGCGCACCATCGGCCGCGCCGACCTGCCTTACCGGGCCGCGGCGCTCGGCGGCTTCACCAGCTACGCGGTCGGACACAATATCGGCGCCAGCGTGTTTTCCGGCGGCGCGGTCCGCTACCACATCTACTCGAGCTGGGGGCTGTCGGTCGTCGATGTCACCAAAATCTGCTTCATCGCCGGGCTGACGTTCTGGCTCGGCAATGTCGCCGTACTCGGGCTCGGCATCCTCTGTGCGCCGGACGCGGCGCGCGCGCTCGACCAGTTGCCGCTGTGGGCCAATCGCGGCCTGGGGATTTTCCTGCTGGCGCTGCTTTCGGCCTACATCGCCTGGGTGTCGAGCAAGCCGCGTCTGATCGGCCGCGACAAATGGCACCTGGTCCTGCCGGGCGGCAGTCTGACGCTCGTGCAGATCATGATCGGCATCGTCGATCTCGGCTGCTGCGCCGCCGCCATGTACATGCTGATGCCGCCGCAGCCGAATCTGGGCTTCGTCACGCTGGCGGTCATCTTCGTCGCCGCAACGCTGCTCGGCTTTGCCAGCCATGCTCCCGGCGGGCTTGGCGTGTTCGATACCGCGATGCTGATCGCGCTGTGGCAGTTCAACAAGGAAGAACTGGTCGCCGGCCTGCTCTTGTTTCGGCTGCTCTATTATATTGTTCCATTCGTGCTGTCGCTGTTCATTCTCGGCATTCGCGAAGCCTTGGTCGGCCGTGCCGGCCGCAGCGCCGCGGTGCCGGCGCCGGCGGCAATTGCCGAGGCGGGCGAATACATGCGTCGCCAATCGGACGTGACCTGAACGCGTTAAGCTTGCGCCTTGCGTCGGACCAAGGCCTCATGAGCGTGCGTCATGAGCTTGATTGAAGATCGCCCGGTATTCGCCAGACCCCACGCCCGTGGGCTCGCGCTCGCCGTCGCGGCGGCGGCGCTGGTGTTTGCCGTTATGGCCGCGAGTGGCGTCCTTGCGGTCGGCTACGCCATCGCTGGATTTGCCGGCGTTGCCGCGGCCGCCTTGCTGGGCCTGCGCGGCGACGACAAGATCGGCAAGGCGCAACCGCCGGTGCCGACGGCGCGCGGCGACGATCCGCTGCCCGCGATCGTAGCGGGACTGGCCGATCCGGTGATCGCCGTCGGCCGCGATGGCCGCGTGCTCGCGTTCAACGAGCCTGCGCGGGCGCTGGCGCCGGCATTGCGGCTGGGCGAGCCGGTGTCGCTCGCGCTGCGCATGCCGGAACTCGCCGAAGCGGTCGTTCGCGCCTTCGCCGAGGCGGCGCCGCAGCGTTTTCAGTATTCCGAGCGCGTGCCGGTCGACCGCTGGTTCGAAGCGGTCGCCATTCCGGTCGAGCATGCGCCGGGTTTGGCGAGGCTCAGGACCGAACCCGGCAAGCCGGATCTTGTGCTGCTGAGCTTTCGCGATTTGACGCCGTTGCGGCGCGTCGAGGAGATGCGCGCCGACTTCGTCGCCAATGCCAGCCATGAATTGCGCACGCCGCTTGCGGCCCTGTCGGGTTTCATCGAAACCTTGCAGGGTTCGGCGCGCGACGACGCCAAGGCGCGCGAGCGGTTCCTCGCCATCATGCAGGAGCAGGCGCGCCGCATGGCGCGGCTGATCGACGACCTGCTGTCGCTCTCGCGCATCGAGCTCAATGCCCATCGCCGGCCCGATACCAGCGTCGATCTGGTTCCTATCGTCCGGCAGGTCGTCGACTCGCTGCAGATGCTGGCGCGCGACCGCGGCGTCACCGTCAATACCGAGGCGGCCGGCGCGCTCTGGGTTCTGGGCGATCGCGACGAGCTGGTCCGGGTGTTTGAGAATCTGGTGGAGAACGCGCTTAAATACGGCGCGCCCGGCAAGCG